>CAJUEB010000027.1 GCA_910585135.1 uncultured Eubacteriales bacterium | reverse complement strand
AACAGAAACCGATTTGGGTCTTTAAAATGGGGTGAATTTATGTTGAATTTTGATATCCAAAACCATAGACCGCTTAGGGAAATGGTATACGAAGAATTGAAAATGCAGATACTGACAGGCGCAATTGTTCCTGGTACACGCATGATGGAAGTAGAGCTTGCCAAAGAAATCGGTGTCAGCAGGACACCAATCCGGGAAGCGATCCGAAAGCTGGAAAAAGAAGGCCTCGTTACCATCGAACCCAGACGTGGTGCTTACGCATCACAGATCTCCACCGAGGATATGGTGGAGATCCTAGAGGTACGCCAAAACATGGAAGGTCTGGCAGCCTACTTTGCCGCTTCCAGAATGAAGCCAGAGCAAATGGCTGACCTTAAAGAGGTTTCCGCCAAATACAACGCTGCCGTCAAAGAAGGCAGCATGGAAAACATGATAAAATACGATACCAGATTTCACCGCATCATCGTGGAATCCTGCAATAATAAGACACTGGTACAGATGATCGAACAGCTGCAAGAGCTGGTGCTTCGTTTCCGATACATATATTACGATAATTTTAGACGGGCGGAAAATATGCCAGAGGAACATAAGGTCATTTTAGAAGCGATTGAAAGCGGCGATGCGGATGCCGCCAGGGATGCCGCCGATATACACATCGACAGGCTCAAGGAATTGATTATCAAAGAAGGCGTACAACAAAAACACCGATAGGGATTTTAGAGGCTGTGTGCAAGAAGCTGCGCTATGTGCAAAAAGATTAAACGATACGCAGATTAGGCGAAAAACTATACTATATCAGAAAGATTGCACTGTGTACAAAAAATCGTACAATCCACGAAAAAATCATATAAAAAAACAGAACCGCAGCAAAAACTTGTAACACATAAAAACCAAGGTTGCGACCAGAAAAAAGCACATACAAAAGAGCGGTACTGCAAAGAAAAAGAGAAATTTACACAAAAAACCAAGGAGCGCATCGTAATTATTTTAATGATGCGCTCTTTTCATAATGGCACGAATTTATTCGCTACACCTTCTCGTTTCGTTTCTCTTGCTTTGGCGTAAAACTGCTGTTTTAAGAGAATTTCGTATACAATCAGCGGCAAAACAGGCAGAAAACGCAGCAATATCGCATCAACACAGGGACGATTCTCTGAAAATTTTTTGAAAGGGAATTTCTAGAGAAATTCACCCCTGTTTTTCTCTTATTTTAAAGAAAATCATATCAATCAAGAGAAAAACTGCCCTTTGCATAAAAATTAACTGCCAAAACTCCTCATTTTCTCTAAAAAACCGATTTTAAAAAAATTTCAGAGAATCCGATACGGATCAATTCAAATCTGGAAATATCATTTCCTAAAAATCCTCCTAAAATATCGCTTTTGATTCTTACAAATTATTACCAGGAAAATGCATAAACCCTCTTTTCACAGAATACCTTATATGAGGAAAACGAAAAGGAGGTCGCAATAGATGACTACATCCCCTTATGATAATTTGCCGGTAGGCCCGCAGCGCTCCGCAGCCGGCCCACAAGAAGAACCGCTTCAATATGTGGACGTAAATTTAGAATCGGCGGAGGAAATGCCCACCGACTCCATAGCCAATCAAAGGACAACGCCTGAATCAGGGCCTAGCCGCTCTGCAAGCGCCCGTTCAGCACAAATGGCACAACAGCCTGCACAGACGACACAATCACCACAGCCCGGCAAGCAAGCTCCTGCCTTTGCAAAAGCAGACAACGCTTCGCAAGCAAGCGAACAAACACCTGCTTCCACGCAAACAGATCGCTTGGCACAGTCCGGCAAAGCACAGACAGCTCCTGCAAAGGCAAATCAGCCAGAGCAATCAACGCAAGCAGCACAAACACATCAGCCAGAGCAAGCAGCACAATCGGAACGGCAGACACAACCCGGACAACGTGGAACACTGCCACAGTCTAAATCGCAAGCAGCTCCGCCACAATCCGAGCAACCAGCGAACCCAGCGCAATCAACGCAATCACCTCAACAGCAATACCCAGCCGATTCGCAACAGAATTTAGCTCCAGAGCCTGATTTCAGACAGAGAACGAATCCGCTACAGCCAAGCAAGCAAACAACCGTTTCCGGGAAATCTGGCGCACCAGATATCTCTGCGAAGCAGGCAAGCAACCCATCACTTGTTTCCGCACAGTCCGGCGAAAAGGCAGCAGCCTTGGCAACCCCAGCAAATCCAGCAACCCCGCCACACCTAATAAACCCGGCAAATTCAACACAACCAGCCTTCGCCAAAACCACACCTTTTGATAAAACGCCTAAATACGATAAACGAAGCATCCAAAATATATGGGGACAACAAGAATATATCCTGCCATTTGAAGAATCGCTGTTAGTTCCAGACACCATGCCGGACATGGAATCCATTCTCTTTGCGGAAGGCCGGGTAGATTTAACCCAGCCTACTAAAAATAGTTATGAAAAAAGCGACTCCGTATCCGGGGATATCATTCTTTACACCGTTTACAAGCCAGCACCAGACGCTGACAGCCCAGTCGATGTAGTCAAATCCTCCATCGCATTTAAGACAGACAAATGCTGGGATAAGGCAGAAGGCGACGATTTCCGGGTAATCGTCACCATTAAAAACATATCGGCTGAAATGATAAATGAACGAAAATTCATCGCCCGTGGGCAGCTCCTGATCACCTTTACAGAAATCGCCAAAAAAGAACTCATGGTCTTTAGCGGCTCTGATGATCCAAACCTGGTACAATCAGACGGGCATATCTGCGTGACCGGGCTGGACTTTGAAACCGATGAGACGACAGAAATTTCACAGGAAATCAATTGCAGGGAAGAACAGCCCGCACCGATAAAAATATTGAAGGAATCAATCCGCATCGTGGAAACCCACAGGCAGATCACCTCCGGCAAGCTGGTTATAAACGCATCCATTCATTCCCAGATCTTATATCTGGGAGAAAAAGACGGAGAGCAAAAGCTCAGCTGCACCATGAATAAAACCGACTTTACACAATTTGTAAGGATAGACGATAGCGCGGATACCGACCGGATGAAAATCACGTTCCGTGGCAATAACCTTAAAATTAAAATAGAGAGCCATAATAAATTTCTCTTACATGGGCAAGTAACGACATTGATACAAGGTTACAAAAACCAAGAGATCCCGATCGCCCGCGACGCCTACCATAAAAACAGTGAAATTAAATTCGACATCAATACCCAAGCCTTATCCGCAATCATCGATACCGTAATCGGCGAAATATCCGCCCGCGAAGTGATCGCCCCCGGAGAAACCGATAAGAAGCCTGAGACCCTGCTCTGCGGAAGCTGCCATATCGCTTCCATCGAAGGACATCTTGAACGCGACAGAATTATCATCGAAGGAACAATGCCCGTGAAAATTCTTGCACTGGACGAAGAAAACACGCCGTTCCTAATCGAAAATTCCATCCCCCTGCGCGGATCCTTGGAAATGCCGTCAGCAGCAGAAGATGTGACACTTTGCATTTCTTCCGAACTGAAGGAATTCTGGTTCGATGAAATAAACAGCCGCCAGATGGAAATCAACGCCAGCATATCACTCAACATCTGGGCGCTCGGCAAGGAAACTTTTAAGAGCCTAGAAAACCTGTGCTTTGTAGAAACAAAAGAACCAGCCCGCCGAATCTCCATGGCTCTATACGTCGTGGGGGCAGGCGATACGCTCTGGGATGTGGCAAAAAAATACAAAAGCGATATGAATATGTTAGCTGAATTAAATCAGATTGACCCGCAGAAGCCGCTATCGGAAGGAATGAAGCTCTTGGTTGCCAAATAGCGCATAAAAATTTCCAAAAATATGTATAATCTCCCTTCTGGCGGCAAATACTTACTGTACAAAGTAAATCAACTGCTGCGAGGAGGGATGAATTTGAAAAAAATATCCAGAATGTCCGATGAAAAAAAGTGCGTGATTTGCCTGGCACTGACAATTATTATGGGGCTGCTGCTATTTTATACATATATCGGTGATACGGAAAACCATCACGAAGGAATTATCAGACTTCACGTCATCGCCAACAGCAATACGGCAGACGACCAGAATTTGAAGCTGAAAGTCAGGGATGCCGTCATCGAATATATGAACAAACAAGAAGACCTGGAAGATGTGGACGAAACGAGGGAATACCTGAAATCCAATCTAAGCAGACTCGAAAAAATAGCCGACGGCGTGATTGCATCCGAAGGATACGACTATGCCGCCAAAGCAAACATCGGCATAAGGTATATACCCGAAAAAACATACGGCGATATAACCTTTCCCCCCGGAAACTATGAGGCGCTCAATATCACCATTGGCGAAGGACAGGGCGAAAACTGGTGGTGCGTATTGTTCCCGCCTCTGTGTCTCCTGGACGAAGGAACTGTATCTTCTGACGAAGCCGAAATTAGCGAAATGACAGACGGCAAATCGGCGGATGAAATGGCAGAAGAACAACAATTGACCGATGAGGAACGCCTGCATCTAAAATGGAAGCTTCTTGAACTTCTCAAAGAAGAAGATTAGACCTCCTGATCATTAAACGACAAAATGACACAATGACAAAAAACACTTTTGTAAAGCGGTAATGTGATAAAACCATCAATTGCCTGCTTGCAAAAGTGTTTTTTGCTTGCGGCGGGGTGTGGGAGGCCGCGCAGGGAATACAGTGGAAACTGCGAAGAAAATGCGGCGGAAAACGAGACGAGATGCGGAACGGCAGACTGCACAGGAAATAAGACCGAAACAAGATGCGGAAGACGGAAGTGCGGACGAAATGAACTCCCGTTTTTTACGTCGCTCCCTCCATAAATTTTTCATTTCTTCCATGTTTTCATTGTGATATACTGTTTCCTAGTACGCATGGGAGGTTATGCAAAATGCAAGATGATGCAAAAATACAAAATAGGATAACAGTGCAAGGCGGCACAAAAACGCAAAATGCTGCAAAATTTCCAAGCAACTCCAAGTCAATAAACGATGCCAAAATGCCAAACAGCGATGCGCCAGCGCAAACCAACCCCGGCAAGGCGAAAAAGAACGCTATGCTGCTTATGGTGATCTGTGCTATTTTATGGAGCAGCGGCGGAATTCTCATCAAACTGATTTCATGGAGTCCTTTATTGATCGCAGGCACTCGCAGCATGATTGCCGCAGTCGTTCTCGGCGTGTACATGATTTATAAAAAAGTTTCAATCAAGATTTGCAAATATTCCATCGGCGCGGGCATCGGACTGTGCGGCTGCTGCACTTTTTTTGTCGTGGCGAATAAATTTACGACGGCTGCCAATGCCATCGTCCTGCAATATGCCGCACCTGTTTTTATCCTGCTGATGACCGCCTTTCTCTTAAAGGAAAAGCTCCATAAAAGAGAAATCATCGTCGTTGCCATCACCATGGCCGGAATCGTATTGTTCTTTTTCGATCAGCTCTCTCCTGGCAATATCGTTGGAAATCTGTTCGCAATCCTGGCAGGAATATTCCTTGCGCTGATGTTTGTCATGGTCGGTCAAGGAGGCGATAACGACTCCATCCGTATGACAGGAATTTTACTGGCGCACTGCCTGAGCGCTGTCATCAATATCCCCGCCGGGATCATCGGAACGGCCTCCGTTACCGGGACTGAAATCCTGTATATCGTCATATTGGGAATTTTTCAACTGGGCATCCCTTATGTCCTGTATGCGATTGCCTCAAAGGATTGCTCCCCGCTGGCATGCTCGCTGATCGGAATGCTCGAACCACTGCTCAATCCCGTATGGGTAGCGATTTTCGTCGGGGAAATCCCGGGAATGTTCGCACTCGTCGGTGCAGTCATCATCATCGGCATCGTAACTTGGTGGTGCATTATGGACAGCAAGGAAGACAAGGAAGAGAAGGGGGAAGAAAAAAGGAAAAAGGGGAAGGAAATGGCGGGAAAAACACGAGATTGATAAATCATAGTTTGGGACGCCCTCGCTGTTCAACCATACACTTTCTCGTTGCCTAAGCGTGTTCGGGACTTTCACCCGTTAGCGTGCGTCCATGGTGCGCAAACCAAAACAGCCGCATCCACTAATTCCTGATACGGCTGGTTCTTTTTATTTACACTTCTTTTTAATCCGTCTTTTCCTGTCCTGCGGTCTTCATCCGTTCCAACTTTATTCATCAAACAAGGTCGCCAAATCAGTCCGCCTAAACTCATCTTTTAAGATGCTTTGCAGACGTTCGAACTCCTCATGCAGTTTACAGCCAATGTCCCGATTACGACAACAATCGTATTCTGCTTTCATGCATTCGATTACCAAAAACGTATTTTCAAAGGCACAGATCACATCATACAGCGTCAAATCATGGCAATCCAATTTAATGCTATATCCTCCCCTAGCGCCTCTCTTGATGGCAAGAATATCGGCCGCCTCCAATTTCTTCAATACCCGATAGATAAAAGGGGACGGAATTTCCTGTCTCTTGGAAATCTCAGCAGCAGACAGGGGACTTTCCCTATTTAACTCGTTCAATACCCTGAATGCATATTCAACTTCTTTGATCAGTAAAATCTTACTCTCCTCCTATTGCGATATATTTGATGTATACAACTATACCAATTTAATCAAATATATCATAGTGTACCCGTTTTGTCAAGAATTGAGCCACTTTTCGCTTGCACCAGATGACAAAATAAAGAAGCATGGCAGACGAAATCAAAGCTCCTTTGCATACAGATCATCCGCTTTAGGGCGCACTCCACAAAATGCTGTCTTTAAAATATAGGAAACATCGAAACGAGATTTCCGAACCTATCCTACAAAAAAACGTCCCCGCACCAAACAAATTCAATACAAGGGCTTGATTATAAGAACTTGATTATAATGTTAGCTTCATGACATTAGTATCTAACACGGGGTCCTCTATATAAAAGAACAGCGCTTCGCTGCGCTGCCAAATATCAACAGAGCGGGACACAGGGACACACTGTCTAAAACTGCCCCGTTCTGCCATTCAGAGCTTTCATTCAACCCTGCCATTCAGATCGTTCACGTTCATTTAGCCCTGCCATTCATTCCATATACATCATTATGCATCCGTTTAAGTTTAGAAAAACCACAAAAATGTTTATTTTTTGCGGTTTTAAGAAGTTAATGCACACTAACAACTACCCTCAAATACAGATAATCAATTACGTTACCGTTAAATCATCCCAAAACAGAGACTTTTGTATTCATCAAACCCCTGTTGCCATTTATTTTGAGAGATTATCTGCCACAATGACCTTCATTTTTTATTTTTATGCAAAATTTCACCCATTGAGCCTGCATAAATATGCATCCGGGCGTTTTTTTACAAAAAATCGCCTTAAAAATTAGAAGTTAGTGTGCGTTAACTGCCATTTTTTTAAAAAACTTTTCATTTTCTGCGATTATGCCTCTCAATTGCCGTCGTAAGTCGCAATCAAATCACCTGCTTTTCACGATTACGCCCCTGAGTACCGCTGCAATCACATCGCCCGCCTTTACAAGTGTTCCTTGATTACCGCTGCAATCAATTCACCCACTTTCACGATTACACCTCTCAATTGCCATCGTAAGTCACAATCGAATCGCCAGCTTTCACGATTACTCCCTGATTGCTGTTGCAATCAGGTCGCCCGCCTTAACCGTCCCGATCGCCGTTTCTCCTTCATCTGCGATATCTGGAGTTCTATAACCATCCGCAAGCACTTTCTTCACTGCGGCTTCAATCGCATCGGCCTCTTTCCCAAGCCCAAACGTATACCGCAGCATCATCGCCGCCGATAAGATCGTCGCCATCGGATTCGCCATATCTTTTCCTGCGATATCCGGCGCAGATCCATGAACCGGTTCATACATGCCGAAGTTGCCCTTTGCAAGACTCGCCGATGGAAGCATCCCGATCGAACCCGTAATCATGCTCGCTTCATCGGAAAGAATATCCCCAAATATGTTGCTGGTTACGATCACGTCAAACTGTTTCGGATTTCTGACCATCTGCATCGCCGCATTATCGATATATAGATTGTTCAGTTCCACCTCTGGATAACGCTCGCCAACCTCCGCAACAACGCGCCGCCAGAGCCTGGAGCTTTCCAAGACATTCGCCTTATCCACGCTGGTCACTTTCTTGCCCCGCTTCATCGCCATGTCGAAAGCAACTTCAGCGATCCTGCGAACCTCTTCCTCTGCATACTGTTCCACATCGTAAGCCGCCGGTCCCAGATCAGTATCTTTAACGCCTTTTTCCCCAAAGTAAATACCGCCCGTCAGCTCTCTTACAACTACGATATCCAAACCACCTTGGACGATTTCCGCTTTCAGCGGGCATGCATCTGCCAACACCTCAAATAATAATGCCGGGCGCAGGTTTGCAAAAAGCCCCAGTTCTTTTCGCAGCCCCAGAAGCGCCATTTCCGGCCGTTCGCTTCCCGGCAGGCTGTCCCATTTCCATCCGCCGACAGCACCCAAAAGCACCGCATCGCTGGCTTTGCAAGCATCTATCGTCTGCTGCGGAAGGCACTGTCCATATGCGTCTATCGCACACCCGCCTGCAAGCGCCTCTGTGTATTCAAACGTATGCCCATACTGCTTCCCAACCTCATCGAGAACTTTTAGCGTTTCCCTGATAACCTCTGGCCCGATCCCATCGCCGGGAATAACTGCAAGTTTCATGTTCATAAGTATTCTCCTTTGATTTCATTCAAATTTTTCTTAATTTTTGTCAAACTGCGGCTCGAACCTTCCTGCCGCAACATTTCTTCTTTATCAAATTGAAGCTTAGACCGTCCTTGCCGCAACATTCTTCTGCCAAACTGCGGCTCGAACCTCCCCACCGCGACATTTGTCTATCAAGCTACGGCTTAGATCATCCCTGTCACAACATTCACTTACCAACCCGCAGCTTGATCGCCCTTGCCGCAACATCCCTCTATTTGCCGCCGCTTTCATTAACCGGTTTCCAATTTCCTCCAATGACCGCTTTTGGCTGCTTCTCATCTTTACTTCGTGCTGCCTCTTGCGACTTGCCGTCTTTATTTTCCGCGACTCGTTATTTCCCTTCCTTCAGGCTTTTCATCAAGCCGCCCTTTGCCATAATATCCTTGATAAAATCAGGAAACGGCAGCGCTTGATAAGTCTCGCCCTTGCTTTCATTGGTAATGACCCCCGTATCAAAATCCACCGATACCTTATCCCCGGCAGCAATGGCATCGCTAGCCTCGGGACATTCCAAAATCGGCAAGCCGATATTGATGGAATTTCTATAAAAGATCCGTGCAAAGGTCTTTGCGATCACGCAAGCAATCCCACTCGCCTTGATCACCGCCGGAGCGTGTTCCCTGGAAGAACCACAACCAAAATTTTCACCACCGACCATGATATCACCAGCGTTCACTTTACTGACAAAATCCGCATCGATATCCTCCATGCAATGGTTTGCCAGCTCGTTCATATCCGCAACATTGAGATATCTTGCCGGAATAATAACATCTGTATCTACATTATCTCCATATTTATGGACAATTCCTTGTGCTTTCATTCTATTCCTCCTTACCATCGTTTCGCTACGCATCGCTTCTTGTACTGTGCCGAAATTTCATCCGAATCGCTCCTAAAAGCTCGCTTATGTCGCACATCTAAAGCGGGCTTCTTTTAAGCATTTTCTTCGCTACGCATTGCTTCTTTCACCGCGTATAAAGTTCATCCAGGCTATAATTAAACTTCGTTCACGCCACGCCTAAACTTCGTTTAGATTGCGCCCTAAACCCGCTTGCGCTGCGACTAAAGTTTACCCGCATTGCGTTTAATCCGCACCGAAAATCCGGGCCGTGCCGTCCTTCCACGTTTAAACCGCATTCAGACTGCGCCGAAAATCCCGGCTGCACCGACCTACCGCATTTAAACCGCATCCGGGCTGCTGATTTTCCCTGTGACAGCAGATGCCGCAGCAACTGCGGGGCTAGCCAGATAAACCTCTGATTTTACATGACCCATTCTGCCGACAAAGTTCCTGTTCGTCGTCGCAACGCATCGTTCGCCCGCCGCTAAAATTCCCATATGCCCGCCAAGGCAAGGTCCGCACGTCGGCGTAGAAACGACGCACCCCGCATCGATGAAAATATCCATATATCCTGCCTTCATGCAATCCTTATAGACCTGCTGTGTTCCTGGGATGATAATCGCCCGCACATCGGGATGAACCTTTTTCCCCTTCAAAATCTTCGCAGCCATCGCCATATCCTCCAGCCGCCCGTTGGTGCAAGAACCGATTACGACCTGCTGAATATCGATATCGCCCACTTCATCAATCGTCTTAGTGTTCTCTGGAAGATGCGGGAAAGAAACCGTCGGACGTAATGCGCTAAGATCGATGTCGTAAGTTTCAACATATTCGGCATCATCATCCGGCGCGTATACCGTCCACTCACCTTTCACCCTGCCAGTCATATACTTCACGGTTACATCGTCCACCATGAAAATCCCGTTTTTTGCGCCCGCTTCAATCGCCATATTTGCGATGCAAAGCCTGTCGTCCATGCTGAGGCTATGAAGCCCCTCCCCCATGAACTCCATCGACTTGTAAAGCGCACCGTCTACGCCGATCATACCGATGATATGTAAAATAACGTCCTTGCCTGTCACGTTTTCGCTAAGCGCACCCGTCAGGTTGAATTTAATCGCTTCCGGCACTTTGAACCAAGCCTGCCCGGTTGCCATGCCTGCCGCCATATCAGTGCTGCCTACGCCCGTCGAAAAAGCGCCCAGCGCACCATAGGTACAAGTGTGGGAATCCGCACCAATAATGCAGTCCCCCGCCTTTACAAGCCCCTGCTCCGGCAGAAGCGCATGCTCGATCCCCATTCTTCCTACATCGAAGAAATTTTCCACATCAAATCGTTTGGCAAAGGTTCTGCACTGCATACATTGCTCCGCCGCCTTGATGTCCTTATTCGGTGTGAAGTGATCCATTACCAGCGAAATTTTCTGCCTGTCAAAAATTCCGTCAAACCCAGCCTTTTCAAATTCATTGACTGCTACCGGCGTTGTAATATCGTTTCCCAGCACCATGTCGAGATCCGCCCGGATCAGCTGTCCGCTGACTACGCTGTCAAGGCCTGCATGGGCTGCCAGGATTTTTTGGGTCATTGTCATTCCCATAATTGATTTCCTCCTTTTTCTCGTTTCTGCTATTATCTTATTTATATCTGTATCATCTGCATTTTTTGTGCCGCTTGCGCCAAGCGGCGACTCAATTTTATAAAGCCTCTGTCTTCATCCAGCAAGACGACGACTTAATTCTGTAAAACATCCGTCTCCATCCGACAAATCGACCTCGCTATTTCACCAAATATTTGCTCGATTTTACAAAGAACTCCGCTCTGCCCTGCAAGGCAGCCGCCATTTACAAGCATCCGCTTCATTCATTTCAGCAATGACACATTCCGTAAAACACCCTGCCTCATGAACCGCTTCCTTCAATTCTGCGAAGCGGCCTGCATCGCTTGCACCAAACGGCGGCTTAATTTTGTAAAGTGCTCCGCCTCCATTCAGCAAAATGCCCTGCCCCGCGCCGCGAACCGACACGTTTAATTCTGCAAAACAGTTCAGCCCGCCTCATAACTGGCCGCCACTCTATTCCGCAAATCAGTTCGCTCCATTCAGCAAAGTGCTCCGCCGCATTTTATACAACAATTCTCTAGGTCTTGCCAAGCGGCCTTTCCTACTTCCCGGAATAGTTCTTGCCAATCGGTCTTCCCTACTCCACAGAATGGTCCTTGCCAAATGACCTGCCCTACTCCACAAAGTGGTCTTTGCGATTCTGCCTGTTAAGCGCGCTCACCAGCGCATTGACCGACGCAAGGATGATATCCTCATGAATACCTACGCCCCAGAATTGATTCTGCTCACTATCCTCAATGCAGACATACGCTGCCGCCTTGGACGTGGATTCCGTTGACAAAGCATGTTCCGAGTAAGTGATAAATTTATAATCAAACGTGTATGGCGACTGCTTGAGCGCATTGCTGATCGCATCAAGACGCCCGTTGCCGACCGCTTCAAACGCAAATTCGTCACCCGCAATGCGAACCTCGATCTTAACGATCATTCCATCGTTAGACTTGTAATCGGAAGCCTTTTTAAAGGTAGCATCCGTAATGTCGATCGGATCGAACACATTGATATATTCCTTGGCAAAGGCCTGGTATACCTCGACCGGGGACAGCTCCTTGTGTTCCTGATCGGAAATATCTTTGACCATATATCCGATTTCCTCCCGCATCTGCTGCGGAATCACATAGCCGAAATTGGTTTCCAGAATATATGCCACACCGCCCTTGCCGGACTGGCTGTTGATGCGAATAACATCGGCTTCGTATTCCCGGCCAACATCCTGCGGGTCGATGAGCAAATACGGCACTGACCAAATTTTCTTCTCGCCGCTTCTATGGCATCGCATTCCCTTGGAAATCGCATCCTGATGAGAGCCGGAAAAGGCAGCAAAGACAAGGCTTCCGCCGTATGGCTGTCTCGGATGCACCTGCAAGTCGGTAAATTTTTCGTACATTTCAACGACTTCGGGCATATTGGAAAAGTCCAGCTCTGGGTCTACGCCATGGGAGAAAAGGTTCATCGCCACGGTCACGATATCCACGTTTCCTGTCCGCTCACCGTTACCAAAGAGCGTCCCTTCCACGCGGTCGCCGCCCGCTAAAAGCCCAAGTTCTGCCGCCGCCACGGCCGTACCTCTGTCATTATGCGGATGAAGCGAAATCGCAAGCTCCTCCCTGTGATGGAGATTCGCACACATATATTCAATCTGGGAAGCATAGACATGCGGCATGGACATCTCCACCGTAGCAGGCAGGTTGATGATGATCTCCCGATCCGGCTTTTCCTTCCAAACATCGATCACCGCATTGCAAATCTCGACCGCAAACTCGACTTCCGTCCCCGTAAAGCTTTCCGGGGAATATTCAAACGCAAAATCCGTATCGGGATATTTTTCTGCAAATTCGTTCATCAATACAGCGCCATCCAATGCGATTTGGATGATTTCGGGTTTTTCTTTTTTAAAAACCTGTTCTCGCTGAGCGACCGACGTCGAATTGTAAAGATGCACAACCGCCTTTTTCACGCCCACGAGCGCATCGAAGGTTTTCTTGATGATATGCTTTCTGGATTGTGTCAGAACTTGGATCGTCACATCATCAGGGATTAAGTTATCGTCAACCAGCTTTCGCAGGAACTGGTATTCCGTATGGGAGGCTGCCGGAAAACCGACCTCGATTTCTTTAAAGCCCAGTTTTACCAGGTATTGAAAGAAATCCACCTTTTCCTGGAGGCTCATCGG
Source organism: uncultured Eubacteriales bacterium (assembly GCA_910585135.1). Taxonomy (GTDB): domain Bacteria; phylum Bacillota; class Clostridia; order Peptostreptococcales; family Anaerovoracaceae; genus Lentihominibacter. The sequence goes on along the minus strand of CAJUEB010000027.1, from coordinate 3,571 downwards.
CACGATGAGAGCCTGGTTCCCATCCCTTAAATCAACGCTGCACCACCTGGGTGCTTTTTCCACATGATCCTTCTTTACCCACTCATTATGTGGCGTGGGCGGCGGGAAATATCCCACCTCGTACTTGTCATAATTTTTCATAGTCCATTCCTTTCCTGCGATTTTAGCCTAAGAGCATCGGTCTTTTGGGTATTGCGGCAATAATTCCCGCCATGCTCGTCATATGGGAATTCTTGCCACGATCATGCTGCCGCCTGCGAAGTGAAGGCAGTCCTGCCACAAGCCTGGCTACCAGTTCTATTGCATTGACAAGCCTGGTTGCCAGCGCCATCATATCGACGAACCTGTCTGCCAGCGCCGTCACATTTAGTACCGTCATATCAGCGAACCAGTTTACTTGCTCCAAACACTTAAAAATCTCAGAGCTTCTGGCCATGCCATCTGCGGCGACTTTACATGATAAGAAAAAAACAGCCTTCGCCTCAAACTAAGAGACGAAGGCATAAGCTTCCGTGGTACCACTCTTATTGATATGCTGTTTCGGCTGTCGCCGTTTCGAAAACCATCTGCGGGCTTACCTTGCTTTTACCTACAAGCTTTTCCCTGCATGGTTTTACGAAAAATCACATATCCACTCAAAGTTGTCTGCTCCCGGGTGAGACATTTGACGAGATATACAGTCTTGCACCAGCCGACTGCTCGCTGAAATATTTTCATCAAACTTATTCCGTTCATCGCATCTGTATTTAATTATCCGCACAGACTTATTTGTCTGTGCTTTTTACTATACTATACTGCAACCGCCTTTGTCAATTACAAAAATGCGAAAATGCAAAATCAAGGGGATCGCGTTGTCATTGCGTCTTAAAACCATGACCGAAAACAGGAACGGCAGCCTCGCACCGCCAGTTTTCCAGGGTTTCCTGTTCGCGTTTTCCTGACGAACTTTCTTCTGGCCTTCCTTTTAAATCATGATATGCGACGCATCATTTCCACTAGCAAAATACAAATCGTAAGCTTCATCGCAAATATACATCCATATTCATCAGTATTGCATGGGAAATATTGTAAAAATGTAAAGTTTTTGTGATTTTTAACAGTTAACGCACACTAACACCCCTCTTAATATTGTTACGGCGTCCCGTTCACGTTACGAAAACAGATATATCATGTGATATTGCTACATAGAAATGCTACAACTTCATTTTTAGCAAAGAAATTGCCAATTAAACGAGAATAAATATTTACCACACTGAATTTTTATGTAAATTCACCGCATGAGAGCCGAAGTTACTGTGCACTAACTTTCGATTTTTCAAAAAAATAGTCATTTTCTGGATGCGCGTTGGATATTCGGATGTCACAGACCGTAAATTCCTAAACCTCGCCCGGCACACGAGTCAACAGCTTCTTTGAGTTCTGCGGGTTCTGCGCCCTGACCCAAAAATCCCATTCTCCATTCCTTGCATTAAGCAACAGTACCACCCTTTTTATCCCGCGCCAAACCCTGTAATTCCCTAGGTTTTTATTCCGCGCTTCGAATTCGCTCTATGATACTCCGCTTCTGCGTTTTCTGATAAATCAGCACAGGGGCAGCCATGCACAGCAAAAGAAAAATCAGAAACAAAATCAGGTTGCTAAACCACGGAACGGCAAACGAAATGTGATGAACATTCATGCCGTAAAACACGGCATAGCTGGCTGGCAAGCCCGCTGCCAGCGCGACCGCAATAGAAATCGCCACATAACCGAAACCTTCCGTCCGCAGCATCTTCCTGATTTGCTTTGCTGTCATGCCGATACTCTCCAGCGTTGCAAATTCCTTGGCGCGGTTATGCAGGCTTACAGCGGTCATGTTCAGGTAATTGAGGACTGCCAGCATCGCAATGATAAAGCCAAGACTGTTTCCCAACACCTTTGCAGAAAGCTCCGCATTCTTCATATCGTTGTACAATTCCAGCTTCGATTCATGGGAAACCCGCTTCTCACCTGCGAACACAGCCAGCACCTTTTCTTCCGTTTCCTTGGAAAAAGCTTCCTCGTATTCTACATTAATCAGTTCCGTCAGCGGATTTTCGATCAATTTTTTGGCATACGCTTCACTGACAACCAGATCCGGCGGAGTGCCGCCTGCAACAAAGGCCGGATTATCGGAAAGACCGCCTACCGCTGCAATGCGAATGTGATATTCTTTCGAAGGCTCTGCCCCATTTGGGAGGAAAAAGCGCACGGTTTTGCCAGTAATCCCGTTATCCCCTTCGGTAAAGCCTTTTACTGCTACCGCAATCTTGCCGCTCTTAAAATCCTCCCAATTCAGCTCCTTGCTCAGATCCTCGCCCAAACCCTCACACAAAACCTGAAAGCCTTTTTTATCGATGCTGATAAAACGAGGCGTATATAAATCATTATCAGGATTCCGCCGATATGACGCCATATCCTCCTCATAATTTCCCGGGCTATATCTGGAACGGTACAGTTCTTTAAAATACGTCCCGTATACCTCCTGGTACGGGCAGATCATCCTTGCCGACGTTACCCGTCTGACGGATTTTACGCCGTCTATCGCTTGAATCCGCTTAATCTTCTCCTCCGTAATAACCTGAGTTTCATTCTCCTCTGCCACCGTCTGGTTGACAAACCGAAGATCCTCCGTCTCAGTCTCGCTTAAAATGTGCTTTCCATCATTTGCCAGAATTACGACATTAATAATCAAGAAAACTGAAATCGCAATGATAAAAGAAGCAAAAATGATAATCGCCTGTTTTTTATCCCGGAACATATTCTGGATCGCCATCGCAGATACACCGCTACGCTCCCTTTTGTGGATTTTTTTGTGACTTTCTTTCCTGTTCCGTTTTCGCTGATCCGTCCCTGTCGTGTAGCGAACCGCCTCAATCGCCGAGCATTCACCCGCTATTTTGGCAGGCTTCCTGGCGCCGCTCCAGTTAACCAACAATGCGAAGCCTCCCGCGGCCAGGAATACCCACGGATTTATCGAAACGATTCCATCCGCCGAAACGGCAGGATTGACGACCTGCAATAACATCGGAACGATAAAACTGGTTGTGGCAGCCGCCGCTGCAAGGCCAACGGGAATCCCCAACAGTGCATTCCAAAACGCCTGTAAATAAACCATCCGCTTCATTTGGACAGAAGTCATCCCCACGGTCTTTAGTTGCCCATAATACCTGATATCCTTGGAAATGGAAATATACAAGGCATTATAAATAAAGAGGTATCCGCTGGCAAAGATCATGAGCAGCAAAACCGTCAACACAGCGATTGTTTTACAAAAATTCGAAATCGTGTCGTAATCCGCAAAGATAAGCTGCCCGCCCGCAAGACCGATCGCCTGCTGCATTTCTATAATATCCTGCTCAGAATACAGCGGATTTTTTAACGTGATCTTTAATGCGCCTTGCGTGAAATCCGTCTGCTTCACGCCTGTCTCATCCAAGAATTCCCGCGAAACATATCCTTTCTGGCTTCCGCTATAGTCTAAGAACCAGCCACAAAGAACGAACTCTTTTTTCAAGCTCTGCTCATCGCTTTGCGCATCAATCTGCCCATT
>CAJUEB010000026.1 GCA_910585135.1 uncultured Eubacteriales bacterium | reverse complement strand
TCAGGCACAAGTGGCAGCCAACGCAGTTATCGTTAAGCTCAGGCCTTCTCTTCTTTTCGTTCCAGTCGATTGCCTGGTGCGCAGCATCATAGCAGGATACATAGCATCTGCCGCAGCCAACGCACTTCTTATCGTCGAAGTTTGGCAGAACCTTAAAGTCACGGTTCAAATCTTCTGCCGGAATCAGGTTCGGAAGCGCCATGCCGATGAATTCATCCAAGCTGTTATATCCTCTTTCATCCATGAAGTGGGACATACCTGAAATCATGTCTTCTACGATTCTGTATCCGTACTGCATGATCGCAGTCGTTACCTGGAGATTCCTGCATCCTACTGCCAGGAATTCTGCGGCGTCTCTCCACGTCTCGATCCCGCCGATACCGGACATTTCATGGCCATGTCCGAAATCAAAGCCTTTTTCCTTCACCAATCTATGGATTTCTTCATCCTGCTGTACCTGCGTACAGAATCGCAGGGCGATCGGCTTTACTGCCGCGCCGGAATACCCGGAAATAGAGGATTTGCCGTTTACAACAGGCATACCTGTATTGTTTTCGAAATCGATATTGGTAATGGACTTGATCGTGTTGATTGCCGATACGGCTGCTGCGCCGCCCCTGATCGCAGCTCTTGCGTGTTCTTCCATGTTCTTGCAGTTCGGCGTCATCTTGGCGATGAACGGAATTTTCGTCGTTTCCGCTACTGCTCTTGAATACGATTCTACCAGCTCGTTGTTTGTCCCAACATCAGAACCCATGTCATGGGAGGTCATCTGCGGACAGGAGAAGTTTCCTTCGATCAGCTTAACGCCTGCTTCATCAGCCATCTTCGCCAGCTTCTTCCATTCCTCCACGGAAGAACCCATGATGGATGCTACGGTAATGTGATCCGGATAATCCCTTACCAGCCTGTAGATATATTCAAAATTCTGCTCCGTCGGTTTATCCGAAATCTGCTCCATGTTCTTGAATCCTACCCATGGAAGTCCTTCTTTATTTACCTGGTCAAATCGCGGCGAGCATTCGTCTGCTACAAAGATACCGATGGTTTTAAAGAAACATCCACCCCATCCCTCTTCATAGCACTTTGATACCATGTCGTAATTTCCGCCTACCGGTGATGAGGAGAGGAAGAACGGATTCTGACATTTAACACCTAAATAATCTAATGATAAATCTTTCTTAACTGCCATTCTATTTCACTCCTTTCGCTTCGAGGTAAGCAATCATCGCGGCTGCGGCCTCTTTGCCCGCTGCTACCGCTTCTACGACAGTCTTACCGCCGTTTACGATATCGCCTGCCGCAAAATACTTGCCGCCAGCTTTTCCCTTTGGCGCTTTGATCATGCCTTTTTCCGTAACCTTAACAGGCGCGATCGCTTCCATATCTTCCGGGGTCTGGCCTGTCGCAAACACGATGGTATCAGCGCTAAGCGTCAGCTTTGCTGCTTCATCCCGGAATCCCTTGAAGTCTACCGTTTCAACCTTGCTGCTTCCATTGATTGCCGCAGGAGCCATGCCGGTCGTGATGCCGATTCCCAGGGACAATGCGTATTGGAATTCTGTCATGTTTCCAGGAGCCTCTTCCAGCGTTCTTCTGTAAACGATCTTCACATCTTCTGCACCGAGCAATTTAGCGGTTACTGCGCAGTCAACGGCAACGTCGCCGCCGCCTACAACGAGCACCTTCTTGCCCGGGTCAAAAGCAGTCTTCTTCGTCCTTGCTTCCTTTAAGAAATCAACCGCTGCATATACGCCGGCCTTATCGATACCATCGATCTTCGGAAGGTTTGCGCCCCAAAGGCCTGTGCCTACGAATACGGCATCGTAATCATCCAGGTCAGCCGCTTTCACAGCTTTGCCAAATTCAAATTTAATGCCGAGTCCTTTCACTTGGGCGATATCATGGTCAACAACTGCCTGCGGAAGCCTGCTCGGAACGATTCCATATGTAAGGACGCCGCCTGCTTTTTCTTCTCTTTCAAATATCGTTACCTTGTATCCTGCCTTCGCAAGCTCTGCCGCTGCTGCCAGCGATGCAGGACCTGCGCCGATGCATGCCGCCTTAGCCGCCTTTTTCTTTTCCGGTGCCTTTAAGGTCTTCATCTTGAACAGTTTCTCCTGTTCAATTGCATATCTTTGCAATAATCCGATCTGGATCGGTTTGTCGATGCCGCACCTGCTGCAAGCTTCTTCACACAGTCTGTCATAAGGACATACCCTTGCGCAAGTCCCGCCCAGTACGTTGTTTTCCCTGATCGTTTCCGCAGCGCCCTTTACGTTCCTGAACCTGATGGATCGGATGAACTTCGCAGGATCGGTCCCTGCTGGGCATCCCTGGCTGCATGGCGCGTCATGGCACAACAGGCATCTTGCTGCTTCTTCCATAGCTGTCCTGTGCGTAAATCCAGCTACGGCTTCAGCAGTATACTTTGCTTTTACTACTTTACTCAATTTAATTCCTCCTTATGGCATTTTGCTCATGGTGTATGATGAAAGGCTGCATTTCCCACAGCGTATCCAGGCGATGGAAAACGCAGCCAAACCAATCGGTTACGGTCTGTATGTTGATGTATCAGAGATATATCGAATTCCTGCGGCTATAACGCAGCATCTGCCTTGAGAACTGCATTGAGGGTTGCCGTTGCAACTGCCGTACAGTCTTCATCCGATACGTGTTCCGGTTCGCAGTGCGATAATCCGTCCTTCGTCCTTGCGAACAGCATCGTCGTCGGAATCATGTATGCGCAGAACTGTGCGTCATGGCCTGCTCCCGAAAGGATCTTCTGCCATTTAGCGCCCATTTCTTCCATGGATTCTTCTACAAATCCGACTAACTGCTTATCGAAGTATACGGTATCCCTTACCCACTGTTCCTTGATTTCGCAGGAACACTGCTTCCAGTCCTTAGCAGCCAGTTCTTTTAAGATTTCCATGCACTTTTCCCTTACCTTTGGCTCTGGATGCCTTACATCCAGGGAAACGACTGCTTCATCAGGAATTACGGTGTGGATGCAAGGGTGAACGTTGATTTCGCCTGTCGTATATACGAATTCCGGCATTCCTTCCGCTACTACCTCTGCATTGTATGCATCGTATCTGTCATGCAGCTCTACGAGGAAAGCAGCGGCTGCATGGAGTGCATCGTGCCTCTTTGCCATCGGGAATGTACCAGCGTGTGCCGAGAAGCCCCTGAATGTGATGCTGTAATTGAACATACCCATTACAAGCTGTACAGCGCCGATTTCATTGCCAGCGTCTTCGAGGATCGGTCCTTGTTCCAGATGTGCTTCAAACATCGCACATGAATTTTCCGGGCTGATCCTGTTTTCCTTCGCGCCCTTGTACGGTGATGCTGCCAGCGCTTCACCGAAGTTTGCATATGGGGATTCATCCATTGGCTTGGACTTCATCATGTTATCATATTCGAAATTAACCTGCAATTCCTTCGGTAAGTAATCATGGCAGATAATGCCTGATACCATCATTGCAGGCGGATAAAGCGAGCCTTCTTCGTTCGTCCAGATCATCGCTGTCAGCGGATGCTTATGCGGAATCTTTTCTGCCGCTACCGTTTCCAGCACTTCCATACCTGTCATAACGCCCAGGATTCCATCGTAGTTTCCGCCGTTCTTAACGGAGTCACAATGTGAAGCCATCACGATTCTCTTCGCATTCGGATCTGACCCAGGAAGCGTCGCATACATGCAGGCTACGTCGTCGCATTCCACAACTGCGCCGATAGCTTCCATTCTTTTCTGGAATTCAGCCCTTGCCATGTTGGCTTCCTTCGACAGGGAGTATCTTGTGATGCCGCCGTGTCCCGCGTCGCCATACTTCGACATTGTCTTGATCTTGTCTGACATTCTTTCTAAACTACACTTATACATAACATTCATCCTCCTTTGTAGTGATAAACCTGTATTTGCCGCTGGTCGTTGTAACCAGTTACATATCTTTGTTACTAATATGATATCAGATTTTCAGAATATTTCAAGTCTTTTTTCGCAAATCACCACGCCAGTTTCAGTTTTTTTGCAGGACATATGAAGGTACACAATCCGCATCCTGTACACTTGTCGCTATCTACGTGGATCGCGCCATCCGCCTTGTTGATCGCGCCATACAGGCAGGATACCATGCAGCGGCTGCAATTCGCTGTGCAGGGAACGCTTTTCGCCGTGCTTACGGCCGGTTCGATCTTCATTTCATCAAAGGATTTGAGGTTGGAAAGCGCTTTGCCTTTCAGGGTGTCCACGCAGTCCATCTGATGCGCTATAAGCCAGTCTTCCAGCTCCCTGACGATCCTGCCCGCCGCTTTCCTGCCTTCCAGCATCACCGTTGTCCCCACCTGCACTGCCGATGCGCCCAGCATCATATATTCTAAGACGTGTTTTCCGCATGTAATGCCGCCAATGCCACAGATCGGAAGATCGACTGTCTGTGAAATCGTCGCTACCGACGCCAGTCCAAGCGGCCTGATATATTCCCCGGAAATGCCGCCATAGGTGGAGAGAACCGGCTGTGCGGCTTCCACGTCAACACCCAGAATCCCCCTGACCGCATTGATGGCACTGACGCCTGATCCGCCTGCCGCTTTTACGGCCTTTGCTACCTTGGAAATATTCGTGGTATTCTGTGAAAGCTTGACAATGACCGGGAGCTTCACAGCCGAAACGACCTCCTTGGTCATTTCATATACGACATCCGCATGGGAAGCCATCACTTCCAGCGCCTCCCGCGCCGGGTTTGAGACCGAAATTTCGATCGCATCCGCGCCGAATTTTTCCAGCTTGCTGGCAAGATAGGCAAGCTCCGAAGGGGTATGCGCCGACACGCTGGCGATGACAACGCCCCCGTCACGCTTGGCGATGCCAATCTCCCGCTCCCAGCCCTCGATCTGAATATCGCTGTAAAGCCGTATGTTCTGCGCGCCTTTCTCATCGCAGGCGATGCGCGGCCGTACATCCAGCATGGTATCGCTGACGATGCTTTCCGTTACGACAGCACCCGCCCCGGAAGCGATGGACTCTTTTAGCGCAGCGCCGTCCCGGTTCCACGGGCCTGCCGCTATGATCACGGGGTTTTTCAATTCCAATCCCAAAAAATTTATCGCTTTCATTAAAACATCTCCCCAATTCTTTCTTTATGCCCTTGCATCAAAACATCTCTCCGATCCTCTCCTTATGCCCGCACGATTTTCTGATTCGCAGCTTACTTTGGAGAATGATCTGCTTCGGTTTTTCCGCCGCTCTATCTTCTGCTTCGATCAAATCAAATAACAGTCTTGCAGCATACACGCCCATCTTATGAAACGGCAGCTCGACCGTCGTAAGCTTAGGTTCTATCAGATTCGACATCCTGGCGTTGCCAAAACCCGCGACGGCGATATCAGAAGGGATCTTCAGATTGCTGTCCTTGATCGCATCCATCGCACCGTAAGCGATTTCGTCGCTCGTCGTAAAAATTGCTCTCGGCGGTCTGCTTGCAATCATTTTCCTTGCCCCCAGATACCCACCTTCTATTGTATTTTCAACGGGTTTTATATATTCTTTTTTTACGGTGATTTTATTCGCCTTTAAAACATGCTTATAGCCTTCCAGGATGTCGAGCGATTCCTGCTGCGGATCATTCCCATATAGGAGGCCGATGGACTTATGTCCGTTTTCGAGAAGCTGGCTTACGATCTTCTCCGCACCCAGCCTGCAATCTACCTTCACGGCATTGAAGCCTTTCACGCCTTTATTCTCCCCGATGATCACGACCGGAACGTCCTGTTCTTCCACAGACCTGATATACGCCTCATCCAGGGAGGAAAACATCAGGATAATCCCGTCTACTCTTCTGGTTAAAAGCCGCTGGACGTAATTTTTCTCCAGCTCGCTGTTTTTCTCCACGTTGCACATAAATGTTATGAAGTCCTTTTGCTGTGCGACGTCCTCGACACCTTTGGCGATTTCCATGTACATCGAATTAAGCAGATAGGGGATCACCAGCCCTATGGTCTTGGTCCTGTTGAAATTCAGTCCTTGTGCAAACCAGTTTGGCCTGTACTCCTGTTCTTCCATGATCGTCCTTATTTTATCCCGGGTCTTGGGAGCTACGTGTTCAGGATGGTTGAGTACCCGGGAAACAGTAGCCACCGAAACGCCTGCTGCTTCGGCAATCTGCCTGATATTCATATCCTCTCCTTTTCTAAAGCTAACGAAGCATAAGGGAATTGTCCCTCTTCCAGAATAATGAAAATCGTACTGTATGGGATATCCTGCGCAAGATCCTTTGCGCAGGATAATTATCTCATTTTTTTGACAATTTTTCAAGGGGGAAATGCCGGAGACTGCAATGGGAACGGAAGGCTGATGGAGCAACTTTAGCGAAACGTGAAAAGCGAAACAGCACCAAACACTGAGCAAAATAGCAAAACTCTGTATAAATCAAGTAAAAATCTTCATTTATACAGAGTTTCCCTGGTTGATTGCATTGTGTTTCGCTGCGTAAAGCCTCACGGTTTTATCATATTTTAACCAATTAAAATTTCACGCCATCTATATCTGCATAAAGATTAACAGAAATTATCGCCGTTTTAATTCCCACTGGTTTCAGCACATCAAAAAGCTGTCGAGTTTTTCCATTCGGCGACGCAGCAGCAGAAACGCGACAATCCAGCCACACAGACCGCCAACGAGCAGAGGCAGGGGATAAAAATTATTTAACAAAGCAGCCACTACCGTGCCTATGATTGTCGCCGCCAAAAAAACAAGAGTGCTTATACACGCACCGCCGTAATCCGAAAAATAATAAAAAACGACAATCGTAAAGTACATACAAAACACGGCATATATTCCCAGGCTTAGGATGATAAACAGTTGCAGCATCTGGATATTAGCACTCAGATACGGGAAGAACACGCTAATCAGACAGGCTAATACCACGGTGATGATAAGCTGGATCTCATATACGAAAAAGAGCTGATAGCGAAGCGCCCTGGTCATTGTATTCCGTTCCTTTTCAATCAAGTCGTAGGTACCGTTGTTCAATGCTGAAACATATAAGGTATATTTCTCATAAAATGCTGTTTCTACCTTCACTACAAAAATAACTAGTGACGGCATATTCACGATAACGGCCAAAAACAAGGCGATATCGTAAGTTGGCGTCGTAGAAAAAATGCTGACCCGTTCTGCCATCCCGGAAAAAAACCAGTAGATGATAGTCGGGCAGTAGATGCCCAGCGTGTAAGCAAATCCTGCAACGGCCAGCTTCGGATACCGGGAAAAATAAGAGAGAAAGGCAAAATACCGTCCGCGCGGGATTCCAAAAGCTTTCACACACTGAAATACCAATGCGAATACAACCACAATATAACAACTCACAAGTGCCAGGCAGGCTGCAATCACTTTATGAATGGAAAACCAGCCATAACAGAGGAAGTAAATGCCGACCGCCAGCAAAAAACCCACAAAAAAGCTAAACGTAAGCGACTTGTATTGAAGTATAGTCAATAGAGTAGACACAATTTTAGAAAGTTTTTTAGGCAGGAAAGTATTAGCCCTGCCTAAAATAAGCAGCTTCTGCTTCATTTGGCGTCAGGTAACCAAGAGATCCATGAGGCCTTCTGGAATTGTAGTAGCCTTCAATATATTCAAATACAGACAAATATAGTTCATTAAAGGTATGGTATATCCTGCGGTTGGTTTCTTCCTGTTTCAGGTATTTAAAAAAGCACTCGCAGACTGCGTTGTCGAAGGGATACCCTTTTTTGGAAAAAGACTGCACCACGTTCAGGGAATCTAAAAGCTGACGGAAAGCAAAAGCAGTATATTGTGTCCCGCGGTCAGAGTGGAACATAAGACCAAAGGGTGTATTTCTGTTATCATAGGCTTTTTGAAAAGCAGTCATGACAAGGCTGGCATCCGCTTTGCCGGACAGATGCCAGGATACCACTTTTCTTGAAAACAGGTCGATCACAACGCACAGGTAATACCATTTTCCGCCAGCCTTCAGATAGGTGATATCGCTGGCCCAGACGAGATTGGGGGCATCCTGGGAAAACTGCTGCTGCAGATGATTGGTGCATTGCCCGTTATTTGTGTGAGTCCGGACAGCTTTAGGCTTGGCAGTTGACATTTTAGGAAGATGCATACTCTTCATCAGCCGGTACACTCTTCCGGTGCTGATGTTTATGCCATAGTCACGCTTAAGGATGTATTGGACCTTGTAAGCCCCAAGGCGTTTGTCATAATCAGCATAAATATGCAGGATCATGGTTTTAAGACGCCGGTTTTCAGAAATGCGGGGGGCAGGTTCCTTTCGAAAATGCTTGTAATAAGTACTCCTGTTGACATTCAAAACACGGCAGAGTGTACGGATGTTATGTTGAAAACGGAGCTTGTGAACAGCATCTAATCGTTGTTTGAGTGTGGCGTGAAGATGGCAATCGCTTTTTTTAATATGAGGTTTTCCTCCTCTAATTGAGCATTACGTTTTTGGAGTTCTTTGACCTGTTTTGCGGTAAGGACGTCGCCATCTTCCATTTCTACAGTGGAGTATTGCTTTATCCATTTGCCGAGGGCGGATTGGGAGACACCGTATTCTTTGCAGAGCTGTGTCTGGGTTTTGCCGTTCTGGTGGAGTGATACAAGGGATTTTTTGAAATCTTCATCATATTTGGTGTAATTATTTGCTGCCATAGGTTCCTCCTTTTTCGTGTGTAGTTTATTGTAACAAATAGTGTATTTATGTGTCTACTTTTTTAGTATAACTCCAAAAAGAGTGAATGACAGTTGAAAAATTGTGAATGGGAGATGGTGAATGCAGTTGATAAATGGTAAATGGTGAATCGCGAATGGCGAATGGCAGATAAACGGATAGCACGTACAAAATCTACCCTGCAAGTTTATTCATGCTTTATTCATCCATCAGTATTGGCAATTTTTGTAAAAATGTAAACTTTTTATGTTTTTATGCGATTAATGCACACTAACTTTTCTCTCAGCGATGAAAATTGCACCTTTTTTATCTAAAAAAGGAAATATTTATATGCATTGTAATACATTTTAGGGTATTTTTAGTATAATACTTTTAAAAATTCACTGTTTGCAAAGCATTTCCGATCAAAATTATGTATCTTGATACATTTCTATGATTTTTTATAAATTTTAGCTCGTCTCGTCGATAGGTTAGTGTGCATTAACTTTCATATTTTTAAAAAAAAGTTACAATTTCAACTAGACCTTTGAAATGACAATTGCAATCACCTCCATAAATCAATTCTTTGAAGTAAATCTTTTGATACGACGGTTTTAATCGAACCCCTAGAACGGATTCAGCTTCACCGATTTTCTGTGCAAAGGCAGGCTTCGTTGAAATTTTCCAGATATTTACTGAACATCTGGGACAAGCCAGAAATATCGAAAGCGAGAGTTTCTACATACATAATGAAAATCATGGAGCTATCACATAGTTGACTGAAAAGTTAGCCGAATCCGCAGTTCCCTTTTGCACACACAAAAAGTGCGCACGACGGAAGATTCAATTCCGTCGTACGCACATATCGCCTGATCCTGGGCAGCATATCGCTCCTGTTACAACGCCTATGCGACCACAAACGGGATAATATAAATCACAATCGCCACAATAACAGCAATAGCGACAACGATACTCCAAACCTTAAATTCCTTATCCATCCTGCGCTTTTCTTCCGCTGGCGGATCAACATGCTCTATAACCTGAATCGTCAAAGCCTCACTGACCTGCTTTCCATATCTAGCCTGGCAGATAAAGAAAATAACCAGCCCCAAAACGCACCAGATCACGCCCGTCCAAAAAGCCTCTGCATCTAACTGCGTCAGCATAACAATATAAATTATGGCGCTAACCGGAGCACCGACCATAACGCCCGGTGCTTGATAAGGTCTTGCCAAATCAGGCTGCCGCTTCCGCAGACAGGCACAAGCGATAATTCCGATAATATAATAGAACAAATCCGCAAACAGGCTGAGGGAAGCTATGTAGATCATCGAATTGGTAGCAATCAGCAATACGGTCAAAACACCCAGCGTAAGAATCGCAATATAAGGCGTTTTAAACCTAGGGTGTACCTTGGCAAAGATCTTTGGCATCGCCCCATCCCTTGCCATGGTGAACAAATAACGCGGCGGAACTGAAATACTCGAATTGAGCGTAGAGAAATCCCCACCGAAGGCAATTCCCGCAGCTAACATAATAAGCGGAAAACCCAGAATGCCAGCAATAGACATCGCTTCCGCATAAGGAGCGCTCGCCGTAGAAATCGCTTCAAGCTGCCCCGTTGGAACAATCCCGACCATAAACCATTGAAAAATAGCATTTACGGCAAATACGATGAACGGGGCTAAAAACAACGCCCTCGGAATATTGATATGCGGATACTTGATTTCTTCCCCCATGGCACAGCAAGTCTCAAATCCAGCGAAACACCACCAAATCAGTGCTACCATGCCGATAAAACCGCCCGCCGAAAAATCCACATACTCCGGCAATTGCACGAAATTCGATAATCCTACATGCGGTATCATTAATAAAAACCAGATGATCGCCACGCCCCAGAAAAAGAACATAAAACCATTTTGAAGCTTACCCGTTATTTCCACGCCACCTACGCTGCAAAGCATAAACACGATCACCGCAATACATGCGATGATAATATCACTTGTCGCGCCTCCCGGAATTTCACACCCGATCGCACCCATGAACGTCTTGAAATAAAAACTGAACGCCAATGCTTCCCCGCTTGTTACCGCTACCAGGGAAATGATAAAATTCCACCCTGCCAGCATTCCAAACGGCCTGCCGATTCCAAGCGAAGCATACTGATAAGTACCGCCCGCATAAGGCAGAGCTGCGCCCATTTCCGCATAAAGCAGCGCCGGGTAAACACTGACGAGCATTGCCACAAACGTAGCGATAATCACGGCAGAACCCATCATGCCCACTACATTTGCCCCAGTGGTAAAGAGTCCGACACCGATTACCGTCCCTACCGTGATCGTAACCGCTTCTCGCATTCCGAAGCTGCGTTTTAGCTGCTGATTTTCATTGTTCATTTCTTGCATCTCCTTTTCTATTTTGCGATTCGCTTTTCTTTGCCCTTTTCATTTCAGCTTTATATTTCTTTATTTTCATTTCGGTCGCAACGCTCAAATTTGCTTTGCTGCCTCAACTTTATCCTTTTTGCTCTATTCCCCTAGTTTCAGCTTTCTGATTTTCCCTGATCCTTTTCCATCCTGATTTCAGCGGCCCTGGCGTGTCCTGTCAGACCCTCGCCCCTCGCCAGCCGGGAAACCAGCGGCGCGATCTCCATCATCGCAGTCCTGCTCATGCTCTGATGCGTACATATTTTCAGGAACGTCCCGACCCAGACGCCCCCGGTATACCTTGCTGCACCCAACGTTGGCAGCGTATGATTCGTCCCTGACGCATAGTCGCCGAACACCTCCGCTGTATTCCCTCCGATAAAGAGAGACCCGTAATTTTGCAAAGCGTCCACAACCCAGGTCTGCTCGGCGGCTTCCACATTGATCTCCAAGTGTTCAGGGGCATATTCGTTGGCAAACGCCACCGCCTCCTCTAATGTATCCGCCAACAAAATCTCGCCAAAATCCGTCCACGAGCTTCGCGCGATTTCCTCCGTATCCAGCGCCGGAAGCTGCCTTCCTACCGCTGCCCCGACTGCCCGCCCAAGCGTTTCATCCGTCGTCACCAGCAGTCCCTTCGCCTCCCGGTCATGCTCCGACTGCGCCAGCAAATCGGCCGCGATGATCTCTGCGTCAGCCTGCCTGTCAGCAATCACCAGCACCTCGCTTGGGCCTGCTACAAAATCAATCCCGACTTTTCCATAACATTGCCGCTTCGCTTCCGTCACGAAGCTGTTTCCAGGACCTACGATCAAGTTCACCGGCTCGATCTGCTCTGTTCCATAGGAAAACGCCGCGATCGCCTGCGCACCACCCACGGCATAAATCTCGTCAATTCCCGCAATGTCCATCGCCACAAGGGTTTTCGGATGAATGTCCGCCGTTCCCTTGATTACCGGAGAACACGCCGCCACCCGCCTGACGCCCGCAACCTTAGCCGGAATACCCAGCATCAGAGCCGTGGAATAAAGCGGATATCCACCGCCCGGCACATAACAGCAACAGGAATCTACAGCGATCACCTTATGCCCGAGGCTGATTCCCTCCGCCGGGGAAAAGTCCTCCAGGCTACCGACGGTTTCCCGCTGCGCCTGTGCAAAAGCCCGGATATTTGCCGCCGCCTGTTTCATGTCGGAAACCTCAGCGTCTGACACCTTATCATAGGCTTTCTTGATTTCCGCCTTGGAAATCAGCAGTGCATCCCGATGGCAATCATCAAATTTGCGATTATATTCCTGTAGTGCTGCATCGCCATTTTTTATTACATCATCTATGATTTCGCTTACCGACCTGCGCAACGCACTTCTGTCTGCCTCCGTGCGTTCCTTTGCCTTTTTTAATACTTTTATCATTTTATAACTCCTTGGTTTGCTCGAATTAATTTTTCGAATCGTTTTGTTCAAAACGATCCGTTTGAAATAATTTGTTCGACGCAATTTATGCAATTTACTTAAAACAGTTTGTTTAAATATCGCTTTATCGCACTAATGTAATACTATATCACTGAACGGGCGACCTGTCAAGCCGCCCAGATTTCCTTTCGAGGAATTTGCGACTAACCCCAATCAACTTTTTACCCGATTCTCTTCGGTAAATTTCAACATTGCCTGTAAAGTAAAAGATGCTTACCTTAGTCTACTTGGTAAACATCTTCTTCGAAGATTCATGCTTTACTGATATATTTAGCCACAAGATCATATAATCTTTCAGAAATCCGTATATTACTCTCTTTTAATTTGTCCATACAGATCATAATGTCATCTACAGTCAATATTTTCTCATCATGCGCCTGCAACAATATTCCGATCGTACCGGTTATTTTAATTCCTAATTCTTCTGCACTATGCCGCCCCCGCAGTTCATCCATAAGAAGCAAATCTGCGCTCATTTCTTCTGCCAATGCAATCGCTTCACTTTCACCAAGATCCAATAAGGCATTCTGCTTTGGCCAGCGAAATGATTGGCGTTGTATCAGATACTACTATCATGCTTTGGTCTCTCTAAATGTTTTGACAGCAGCGATGTCCTCTAAAAAATTCTCTCCTGTTGCATCAAAATACGGTATGCCGAAGCTTCCATACATTGTGAGCAAATCCAATTTACTGACTCCAAGCAGCTCTGCGGCTTTCCCATGAGATATAACATCGCCTTTTATATATAGGAGCAGCAACATTGCATTGTGAACCATCTGGCTTTTTTCATCTTCAATTTCAACACAAGGAGCTAACCCTTTCGGTACATTTAAAACCACTTTAGTAAAATCGATTTAACCACTTCCCCGTATCATGAATTGCTTTTTATGGAAAAGTATACGAAATAGAACGTCTTCATTTCTGTTCTGCATGACTTTGTGTATACCCATCCTTCTCTTTATTCATAAAAATATTATACTCCAAAACAAAATTCCCCTCAAGGAAAGTTTATGTCAGCTTTCTTAGTTCGTTATAGGACCTATAGAAAGCAATATACGAATAAATGATTGGATGATTGATAAGAAAATACCGCCGCCGTAAATGCAAGACCTATTTTCGTTTCAGCGATATAAATACCCCGGCAGCGCAAATACCAGTAAACACAATAAACGAAATACGAATAACACGCACCAGGATTTCCGGCTCTGCTTCCGCCAGCGGTACATCTGCCATGAACCGCGATACAACGATGGTGACGATTACCATGCTGAGCGTATGCCCGATGGATCGCATCGTAGCCAGGATCGAAGATGCCACGCCATAATCATCTTTATCCACAAAGGACATCACGGCGTTCGTATTCGGCGAGGAAAACAACGAAAATCCCAGCCCAGTAATGATCAACGCTATGATAATCATCACCAGCCCGGTATCCTGTCCAACAAAAATGAAGAGCGTCGTTCCGGCCGCACAAAAAGCCATCCCGGCAGAAGAAAGCTTGAAAGGGGAAACCCGGTCCGAAATCCGTCCCGACACAGGAGACAGCACCGCCATAATAATCGGCTGGAAGATCATGATCAGACCTGCGGTCTGGGAAGAATACCCCATGACCACCTGAAGATAAATCGAAATCAGGTAGCTTATCGCAAAGGTCGCACCGTAGTTGAGAAGCGCCGACAGATTCGAAAAAGCATATCCGATGTTGTCCTTAAACATCGTGACTTTCACTGCCGGGTCTTCAGCCTTCCACTCATGCCAGATAAACAGCACGCCAATCAAAACACCGGCTGCCGCTAATCCCACGGCAAAGAATCCCCTGCCGATTTCCGATAATCCATACATCAATAAGACGATCGATACCACATACAAGGCATTTCCCCACAGATCCATGGATCGCTTAGCAGGTTCAACCGTTTCATCCGATTTGACCGCCCTGACTGATTCGGTCGCTTCATCCGATTTGACCGTCCCGGCCGATTCGGTCGGTTCTGCCAGTTCAGCTGCTACATCCTGTGCCTCCTGCTGCGCACAATCTGCCCAAAACGCTTGCGCTTCCCGCCGCGCCTGCCCAGCCTGATCGCTCTCGCGCTCTTTCGGCAACTTAAACAGCGCAATGAAAAAAGCCAACGCCCCTAATATGCCCGTTAAAATAAAGATAGATTTCCATCCTAGGTTATGATTCAGAAAACCACCGGCTACCGGGCCTGCGGACAGTCCCACATAAGTAGAAGCCAGCGAATACCCTAACACGCGTCCCCGCATATTGCCTGGAAAAGCACCGATAAGAATCGCCGTATTCGTACTGAAAATCATAGCCGCGCCGATCCCCTGCACGATCCGCACACAAAGCAGCATGGCCATAGACATGGAAAAAACGGCTGCTATGCAACAGGCGACAAATATAACCAAGCCTGTAACAAGAACCGTTTTCCTGCACGTTATATCAGCCACTCTGCCAATCGGTACTGAAAAAGCGGCTACCGCCAGTGTATATCCTGTCACCAGCCAGCCTACGAAATTAGCGCTGACGCCAAATTCCTCACCGATATCGGGAATAGACAGATTTAACGCACTGCCCGTGAATGTAGTGACAAAAGCCGTAATAATCACGACGATTACGACGACCTTCTGTTCTGTTGTCATCTTCGCATTTTGCTTCATATTATCTGTTGTTATTCTCGCACTTTGCTTCATGCTAATAGTATATACCGATTTATCGATTGTTACAAATCAAAATCAAATTCCGAAATGAATTTCTATCAATTTATCATGCAAAACGGCAATGCGGCAGATTGCAGCATAGAATTTTCGCACAGCAGCGCAACCCATAGAGCAAGCTTTCGTTCAAATGCCAAACCAGTTCCGCATACGGAACAATTCAAGAACGGCTGAGGGCGCAAAACACTTTCATAATCAACGCATATCATTATTTAATCCACAACATACGCTCACATCGGCACACGACAATTCAGATTGCAAAACGCCTCCATACCAGCACAAACCATAAAACAACCTTTTGGTCAAATCATACAACAACCACACAGCAGTCCCGCATACGCCTAAATGACAATGCAAATAAAGTATTCCTTTCCTTCGTCACTGATTTTTTGCAGGGATTTTTGCATCTTCACCCTGATATTCTCTGGGACGCCTGCAATCTTATTTTCCATCTGCTCCGCCACCATCTCATAGAGAGATTTGCCAAAAATGTTCGTATCCCATATGCCGTTTGGGGAATTCTCCATATCATCCTTCAGGCTGGCGACCAGATCCTCCGACTGTTTTTCGCTTCCCACTACAGGAGAAATTTCCGTCGTAATATCGGTTTTAATGATGTGGAGCGTCGGTGCTTTCGCAGTGATTTTAACACCGTATTTACTGCCCTGCTTAAACACCTCCGGCTCATCCAGGACCATCTCGCTGAGCTTCGGCTCTACGATGCCATAGCCCCGCTCCTCCACCTGCGCGATCGCGCCGCGCAGCTTATCATACGCCTTCCTGGCAGTCGAAAATTCCCGCAGCAGATTGAAAAACTCATAATCGTTTTGCACAGGCTCTTCCATCAGCTCCGTAATGATCCGATAATACAAATCCTCCGCCATATCGAGCTGTAAGTCCACCTCGCCCGTTCCCAGATCCATATTCTTGATCGCAACGCCTGTCACCGTCTCGCCATCAGCCAGAGCCTGTGCCGCTGTCTTGATATCCTCAATGCTTTCAAAGCTCTGCGCCCAGTAGCGGATGCTTTCGATCAGCTCTGCCTTGAGCCAGTGATCCTTTTCCAGGCCTTCCATATATCCCGGCGTCTGGAAAACCACCTCCCTGACAGGGAATCTGCCTAAAAGCTGCGTCATGACATCGTTTATCTCGTCCTCCGACGCCCGGGCGCAATCTATCCTGATAACAGGTACGCCAAACCGCCCGGAAATGTCCTCTGCCGCCTCCTTCGCCTTCATCCCTTGCGGCTGCGTGGAATTCACCAGCACTACAAAAGGCTTATGCAGCTCCGCCAGCTGCCTGATTACCCGTTCCTCTGCTTCCCGGTAATCCTCCCGCTCCATCGTACCGATCGAACCATCAGATGTAACGACGATTCCGATGGTCGCATGATCGCGGATCACCTTTTCCGTGCCAATTTCAGCCGCCTCTTCAAACGGAATCTTTTCTTCGTCCCACGGCGTCGCCACCATGCGCGCCTTTCCATCCTCCGTATGCCCGATCGCACCCGGAACGAGATAGCCCACGCAATCCACAAGACGCACCCGCAGATTCAAATTCTGTGCCAGCTCCAGCTTCGCCGCCTCAGCGGGAATGAATTTCGGCTCGGTGGTGGTGATCGTCCTCCCAGTACCGCTCTGCGGCATTTCGTCTAAAATCCGCTGCCTTTCATATGTATTCTTTACATTGGGGATTACCATCAGATCCATAAATCTTTTTATAAATGTAGACTTTCCTGCTCGTACGGGGCCCACGATCCCTATGTAAATATCGCCGCCTGTTCGCTTGCCAATGCTTTCATAGATATTTATGTTTTCCAAAATAAAAACCTCCCCATGTCCTTGACTGTAAATCACTACAGTATATTGGGGAAGGTTTGTATTTATTCTTTCTTTTTTCCCGGAATCGATTCTTTGATCCGCCCAGCCAGGCTAAACGTCCGGCCTTGT
>CAJUEB010000025.1 GCA_910585135.1 uncultured Eubacteriales bacterium | reverse complement strand
ATGGAAACGCATCTGATGAAGGATCTGGAAGCGGATTCACTGGATGCCGTAGAAATCATCATGGCGATTGAAGATGAATTTGATATCGAAGTCCCTGACGAGGATGCAGAAAAATTCCAGACGGTAAGCGACATCGTAAGCTACGTTGAGGCAAAGGCTTAAAGCGACGGAACATTCATAATGAAGAAGCAAACGAAGATTTCGAACGCCGTAATCAAGAGGCTGCCACGTTATAGAAGGTATCTCAACGAGTTACGGAAAAAAGGCGTCGATAAGATTTCTTCCAATGAATTCAGCCGCCTGATCGGGTATACGGCATCGCAGATCAGACAGGATCTGAACAATTTTGGCGGTTTTGGACAGCAAGGCTATGGATACAGCGTAGACGGGCTTTATCACGAGATAAGCGCGATCCTGGGGCTGGATAAACAGTATAAGATGGTTATCGTAGGGGCAGGCAATCTGGGGCAGGCGATCGCAAACCATACTTATTATTATAAAGCCGGATTCATGGTCTGCGGGATCTTTGAAATCAATCCAAGGCTGATCGGTATTAAAATTAATGATATCGAGGTCATGGATTATGAGAATGTGGTGGAATTCGTTGAAGACAACCATATCGATATAGGGATCATATGCACGACGAAGGATGCGGCGCAGGAGGTTGCGGATAAGCTATGCTTCGCAGGGGTCAGAGGACTTTGGAATTTCGCTCCCGTAGACATAGAAACGCCGAACCATGTTGCCATAGAGAACGTGCATATCAGCGATAGTTTGCATTCATTGGCATACCATATGAACAAGAGCCGGGACGAAAAAAGTAAATAGTGATGAAGATTTAATTTGTTTTCAATCATGAGGACAAAGCCGGTTCGCAGGCATTTTGTCAGATGCTGGCTTTGTCGATCTTGTGTTCGGATTGCCTGCGAGATTAATTGCATAATAAAATAACCGTTTCGTAATGAAACGGTTATTCATTATCATAAGCATCTGCTTATTATTAGCCTTCTGTAATGGCATCTGTTGGGCAAGCGCCAGCGCAAGCTCCGCAGTCGATGCAGGAATTAGCGTCGATTACATAAGCGCCGTCTCCTTCAGAGATTGCGCCTACTGGACATTCGCCAGCACAAGCTCCGCAAGAAATGCAGGCATCAGTGATTTTATAAGCCATTTGAAATACCTCCTTTAAGATTATCATTAAACGACAAATTGATTATAGCAGACCTTTTTAAGGAATTCAAGAGGATTCAAGATGAAAGTTTACGGGTTGATCGGGAAAAGCGGCACGGGAAAGAGTTTCCAGGCAGTAAACCTCTGCAAGCAGTTAAACATAGAAAGCATCATAGATGATGGGCTTTTCATCTGCCGAAATAAAGTCATGGCGGGGATATCGGCCAAGCGGCAGCCGACGAAGGTGGGCGCGACGAAAACCGCCCTTTTCCATAAAGAAGCGCATATGGAGGAGGTACGCGGGAAAATCAAGAAGGTGAAGCCTTCGTCTATTTTAGTGATCGGTACTTCCGACGGCATGGTTGACAAGATCACCAGGCGTCTGGAGCTTCCTAAGATCGGCAAGCGCATTTACATCGAGGACATCACCACGGAAGCGGAGCGCGCCTTGGCGAAAAAGCATCGCGAGGAAATGGGACAGCATGTCATCCCTGCGCCTACCTTTCAGCTAAAGCGGCAATTTTCGGGTTATTTTATGCTGCCGATGCGGATTTTGTTCCGGGAGCTGGGGTCGTGGAAGGACATTTCGGAAAAGTCAGTGGTGCGGCCAACTTACAGCTATCTCGGAGAGTATAAGATTTCAGCGAAGGTCATGAGCGATATCGTGGAGTGCGTGAAGCGGGACTCTGACAGCGTTGCAGAAATTTTGAAGGTGGCGCTTTCCCCGGTGCAGGAGGGAATCGATATTTTTATTACGGCTAATTTCAAGTTCGGGGGCAATTTGATCGAGGAAACAAAACAATTTCAGCAGGATGTTGCCGCCAAATTAGAGGAAATGACGGCGTTCAACATCAACCGGCTGGATCTGGAAGTCAAGGATCTTGTGTGATTGCGGCACCGCTAGTTTGGAGCTGGAAGTGGTGCGGGTGTTGCCGGAGTGGGGCGAGGGCAGGGATGCGATGGGAATCGATATGGAGAAAAAATGGAAGTTAAAAACAGACGAGCAGAAATTGACAGTAGCGGATGTGGCGGATTTTGACCTTGACCATATCTTTGACTGCGGGCAGTGCTTCCGATGGGAGAAAAACGCAGATGGAAGCTATAGCGGTATCGCATTTGGCAGGCCGGTCCGGATCAGCTATGAGAAAGAAAGCCGGGATTTGGCGATATACGGTGCGGATGTGGCGGATTTTGAATCGATATGGCGTACATATTTGGATTTGGACAGGGATTATGGGCAGATTAAGCAGTCGCTTCGTGACAAAGATCCGGTCATTGGCAAAGCGATAGAATTCGGGCAAGGGATACGGATTCTCAACCAGGAAAAGTGGGAAACGCTGCTTTCTTTTCTCATTTCCCAAAACAATAATATCCCGCGCATTAAGAAATGCATCCGTTCGCTGGCGGAGACGTTGGGAGAAAAGGCAGGGGACTTTGAAGGAAAGACGTATTACAACCTGCCCTCTGCCGAAGTGCTGGCAGCCGCAAGCCTGGCGGATTTAGCGCCTTGCAGGCTGGGATATCGGGCAAAATATCTGATTGAGACGGCAAAGCAGGTGCAGGCGCATGGAATGGAGGCGCTTGAGCGGCTTGGCATTGATGAAGTTTCTTCGTCGGAGGCGTTTGAAGCCTTGCAGGGATATTGCGGGGTAGGCCCTAAAGTGGCAAACTGCATTGCATTGTTCGCGATGGGTAAATTTGACCGTTTCCCGATTGACGTATGGGTCAGGAAGGTAATGAACCAGATGTATGGAATTGCAGAACACGATATGAATGCGATGGCGGCGTTTGCTGCGGAAACGTTTGGAGAATACGGGGGAATCGCACAGCAATATCTGTTTTATTATATTACGCATCATAATCTTTCCAAAAAAGAATGAAAAACCTGTTGACAAATAGAGGAAATCGCTGTAAATTATAGTTAGCACTCAAACGAAATGAGTGCTAACAACAGAAAGAAGAGGGCGGCATATGACCCTTTAAAATGGAAAAATGTAAAGGAGATGACAGAATGAGTATCGGAATCAAGCCTTTAGGCGCAAGAGTAGTGATCAAGAGAATCGAAGCGGAAGAAAAGACAGCCAGTGGAATCCTGTTGACAGGAGCAGCGAAGGAAAAACCGCAGATTGCAGAAGTTCTGGCAGTAGGCCCGGGAACAGAAGATGAAAAAATGGAATTAAAAGCAGGAGACAAAGTAATCTTCTCACAGTATGCGGGTACTGACGTTAAATACGAAGGCGAAGAAGTTTCTATCATGAGCCAGAGAGATATCCTGGCAATCGTTGAATAATAAAAAGGGAGGAAAAGGAACAATGGCAAAGGAATTACATTATGGAGAGGACGCCAGAAGAAAGTTGCAGGCAGGCGTTGATAAATTAGCGGATACCGTGAAGATTACGTTAGGACCAAAGGGAAGGAACGTGCTGATCGACAAGAAGTTCGGCGCACCGCTTATCACCAACGACGGCGTTACGATCGCAAGGGAAATTGAACTGGAAGATACCGTAGAGAATATGGGCGCACAGCTCGTTAAGGAAGTTGCAACCAAGACGAATGATGTCGCTGGTGACGGCACGACGACGGCAACGCTCCTGGCTCAGATCATCATCAAGGAAGGCTTTAAAAATGTAGCCGCAGGTGCAAACCCGATGGTATTAAAGTGCGGCATCCAGGGCGCTGTTGATGTAGCGGTAGACGAGATTTCAAGGCTTGCCCAGGTTGTTGACAGCAAAGAAAGCATTGCGCAGGTTGCCGCAGTATCGGCTGCTGATGAGCAGATCGGAGACCTGATCGCAGAAGCGATGGAGAAGGTCGGAAAAGACGGCGTTATTACGGTAGAAGAATCCAAGTCGATGGGAACGACGCTGGAAGTCGTAGAAGGAATGCAGTTTGACAGAGGATATTTCTCACCATATATGGTAACGGATACGGAAAAGATGGAAGCAGTTCTCGAAAATCCATATATCCTGATTACCGATAAGAAGATCACCAATATTCAGGAGATCCTGCCGGTATTGGAGCAGGTTGTTCAGCAGGGCAGGAAGCTGCTCATCATCTGCGATGACCTGGAAGGCGAAGCATTGGCTACGATCATCGTCAATAAACTCAAGGGAACATTTGACTGCGTTGCAGTAAAAGCACCGGGATTTGGAGACAGAAGAAAGGCAATGCTGGACGATATCGCGATCCTGACAGGCGGTACGGTGATTTCCGAAGAGCTGGGATATGAGCTGAAGGAAGCTGATGTTGATATGCTGGGCAGCGCAGCAACTGTTAAGGTTGACAAGGAAAATACGGTTATCGTTGACGGTGCAGGTGAAGCATCCGCAATCGAAGCGAGAGTGGCGCAGATCAAGACGCAGATTGAAAATACGACTTCTGACTTTGATAAGGAAAAGACACAGGAAAGGCTTGCAAAGCTGGCTGGCGGCGTAGCTGTAATCAAGGTTGGCGCAGCAACGGAAACCGAATTGAAGGAAAGAAAGCTGCGAATTGAAGATGCGCTGAATTCCACAAAGGCCGCAGTAGAAGAAGGTATCGTATCCGGCGGCGGCGTTGCACTGGTGAACACGATTCCTGCCGTAAGCGATTATGTAAAGGGTCTGGAAGGCGATGAAAAGACAGGCGGTTCGATCATCGTAAGGGCGTTGGAAGAACCGGTAAGACAGATTGCGGAAAACGCAGGCTATGAAGGCAGCGTAGTGGTTGAGAGGGTAAGAAACGAAAAAGAAGGCAATGGATTCAATGCAGCAACGGAAAGCTACGTGAACATGATCGACGCAGGTATCGTTGACCCGGCTAAGGTAACGAGATCGGCACTGCAAAATGCAGCTTCTGCATCGGCAATGCTCCTGACGACGGAAGCAGGCGTAACGGATGCTCCATCCGAAGAGCCGGCAATGCCTCCAATGGGCGGCGGCATGGGCGGCGGAATGCCGGGGATGATGTAAGATTGCAAATGAATCGCGCATAATATAAACAAATTGCTTTACTTCCTTAAAGAGATATGCTATGATAATAGTGTATAAAAGGTAAGAATGACTTCACATGTTTTTGTAAGACCGTTTAAAGCACGTGATCTACAAAAACATGTGATTTTTTTACTGGCAAATACAAATGACTTACAGTTAGTGATATGGAGGTAGTAAAGAATGAAAAACGGTACTGTAAAATGGTTTAATCCTGACAAGGGCTTTGGTTTTATTTGTGATGATGAGGATGGGCAGGATGTATTTGTACATTTTTCGGCCATAAACATAGACGGATTCAAAACGCTTTCAGAGGGACAAAAAGTGACTTATGATACGGAGCAAGATCCGAAAAACAGTGAAAAACTGAGAGCAATCGACGTAACGCCAGCGTAAACTGCACAGGATGCACAAGGTGCAGGAATGATAGCGTGAAATGGACGAAATGTTTTCATTACGAATGAAGGAAAGGGGCTGCCTGCGGAGGCAGTCCTTTTTTGCATTCCGAAAATCCTGCACTCGATATGGGGTTGGTCATTGCGAATAAATGCACGTTTTACTTAAAAAAATGCCTTCAAACATATATTTTGCTTGAAGGCATACGATGGGTTGACTGCAATGAATGATACTTACCGCTATTCAGATGAAGAACATTTGCCATTATATCGGAAGAGCGGTTGTCTTTTATCGAAAGAAAAAGCATTTGCCGCATACGTCAGGCGACGGGATGTATTCGTCAATGGTTTTGCAGTGATTTTGGCATTTTGCCCGGTCGATGCCGTTTTCGGAAATAGCCTTGCCCGGGCATGCGGCTATCATTTCCTCGGAGCATGAAACGCCTTGCGCTCCTTCATAGCAGCAATCGGTTAGGATATTCTGGTATATCGTTTCTAGTTGTTCCTGGCTGCGAGGCTCTGACGATTCGGTGAATTTTCCGTCCGTAATCACGGAGCCGCAGCAGCCTCCGAATCCTGCCTTCGTATGAATTGATCCGGCAGGACCTAATTCCGCGATGCCGGCAACGTAGGCGGACAGCTTATGGGACCATGAAGCCTGATGTTTTTCTTCGTCCCAGTCAAGCTGGGTATTGAGGATTGAGGACAGCCTTCCTATGATATTGAGCGTTTGCCTGATGATCCTGTTGATCTTCATGGCCAGCCATGCAGATTCGATGGAGGCTCTTCGCCATTGATCGGATACCTGCTTGCCGCCTTTGTTGCTTTCGGTGATTTCTTCCGCATAAGGGATGAAATAAGTAATGACGGTGTTTCCCGGTCTGTAAATATTTTTCGGATGTTCGGTGAGTTCCTTATCAAAGAGCAGGTCAAAGAGCTGGTCCTTGGCGTCAATATAAGTGATGATCGGTTCTCCAAAGCGCGTAACAATATCCTCTCTCGTTTCAAATTCTTTGATTGCCTGTTTTACATTCGTTGCAATTTTTTCTTTGATATTAATTCCAGTCATAAATAACACCTCCAGATTTTTGTTTTTAATTTTGGGAATCATTCTATTTTCTCTTATATAAACTTTGCTTTCGCCATGTTCAGGCGAATACAATTGCTTATCGAAGTCTTGCTTTGCGCTATATGCCGCTGGTTTACAAGATAAGGGGTTGAGGTCATTGGTCTAAATTCTTCGTTTTCTGCGGCCGTAAAGCGATGAAAAGCAGCACGCTCACCAGCATCAGGATCGGGTAATACAGGTTTGGCAGGATCGTAAGCGGCGTTATGCCCACAAGCGCCGCTGCTGTAAGGAGCTGCGCGCCATAAGGGATCAGTCCCTGTCCGACAGAAGCGAAGATATCGAGGATCGAAGCAACTCGTTTCGGATCGACTTCAAATTCATCTCCGATTTCTTTCGCCACAGGTCCTGCCATGACGATCGCCACGGTATTGTTTGCCGTACATAGATCCACGAGGAATACGAGTATGCCGATACCGAATTCCGCGCCGCGTTTTCCCTTAACGGATTTTTTGATCCCGTCGATGATAAGGGATATGCCGCCGTTTTCTTTGATCAGGGATACGATGCAGGCTACGATAATGGAAATGATGGATATTTCAAACAGTCCAGTCATGCCCTCCCCGATCACGCTGAAGGATTCCAGGAATGTGAAAGAACCGTTCGCAATCCCTACGATCATGGAAAGGATGATGCCGGAGAACAGCACGGCAAATACGTTGAACCCGATCAAAGCACCGATCAGAACCACAAGGTATGGAACGACTTCGATGAAGTTATATTCATATATACTTGGCTCATAGGACATATGCATGGTACGCAGGTAAAAGATAATAATGGTGATGATTGCCGCAGGCAGCACGATGAGGAAATTCTGTTTGAATTTATCTTTCATCTCACAGCCTTGCGTCCGTACGGCTGCGATCGTGGTATCCGAGATCATGGAAAGGTTGTCGCCGAACATCGCGCCGCATACGGTAGCCCCGATGCAGATCGCGATCGGAAAGCCTGTCTGCTCCGATACGCCCAGGGCGATCGGCGCTAACGCAGTAATCGTTCCCATGGACGTTCCCATCGACAAGGAGATAAAGCAGCCGATGACAAAGAGACCGACCACCATGAATTTCGCCGGGATGATGGAAAGACCAAAGTTTACGGTGCTTTCCACACCGCCCGCAGCGGTGATGATGCCGGAAAATGCCCCGGCAACGAGGAAGATCAAGACCATGGTAATGATGTTCACATCCCCTGCGCCTTTGGCGACGATCTTGAGCTTTTCATCGAAGGAAAGCTTGCGATTTTGCAGGAACGCAACAAAAAGTGCGATCAGAAAAGCCACATAGGCAGGCATGCTGTAAAAATCCTTGCTGATGATGCCAGCGCCTGCAAATATGATGACGAATACGAAGAATGGCAGCAATGCCCAAATACGATGTTTCATGATACTCCTCCTTTAATCTACCCTGTTGCACCTATGCCCGGAAAGCCAGCCCTGCAAGTTCGCCGCCAGGATATCGATGACCGCTTGGCGCATTTCCTTCGGCGCCCATGCCATATGCGGCGTGATAATGCAGTTTTCCAGTCCGATCAGAGGGCAATTTTCTGCCGGCGGCTCTTCTGCCAGCACATCCAACGCCGCCCCTCCAATGAATCCGGCCTTCAGCGCGTCGGCAAGGGCGCGTTCATCCACGAGCTGGCCGCGGGCGGTATTGATGAGAAACGCCCCCGGCTTCATATTGACGAGAAACTGCGTGTTGACCATTTTCTCATTTTCAGGCGTTAGAGGGCAGTGCAGGGATACGAAATCCGATTTCATGGCGTCCTCCGGCTCTCTGCTGTAGATGTTGACCGTCATGCCCAGCGCCTTTGCGATCGTAGCCACTTTTTTGCCGATTGCGCCATACCCGATGATTCCCAGCGATTTTCCGGCCAAAAGAACGATCGGCTTTTTCCAGTAACAGAAGTATTTGCTCGCCGACCACTGTCCATGCTGTACCGATTGATTGTGCAGCCCGACATGATTGGCAATTTCCAGCATCAGCGCGATGGTATGCTGTGCGACTGCATTGGTGGAATATGCCGGAACATGGGTAACCGCGATACCCAGGTCGGCCGCCGCCTGCACATCGACGTTGTTGTAGCCTGTAGCGGTCACGCCGATGTATTTCAGACTTGGGCATTTTTCCATGATTTCGCGGGTAATCAAGCATTTGCTGACCATCAGGACATCGCAGTTTTCCGCCCGCATCAGCACCTTGTCCTGCGGGGTCGCATCGAAGACGGTGAGCCTGTCCCCGAGTTTTTCTATTTTGTCCCAGCTCAAATCGCCGGGATTTATGGTATATCCATCCAGTATTACGATATTCATTGTAACGCCTCCTGTGATTATGCGTGCATATCAGTGTATGTTTCAAAGCATATTCTACATCATAAACCGTGGAAAGTCCAGATTATGTGTGATATACTTAAATGTACGTATATTATGAAATGAAGAGAGGTAGACAGATGGATCATATAATCGTTGCTGCTACGCAAAACAAACATAAAATAAAAGAAATCGAAGCGATCACAAAGGATTTTGGCCTATCCGTCATTTCGCGGAGTGAAGCCGGAATCCCTGATGTTGATATTATAGAAGACGGTGAGACATTTGAAGAAAATTCATATAAAAAGGCTTACGAGATCATGAAGCTTTGCGGGAAAACGACCATTGCAGATGATTCGGGCCTTGCGGTTGATTTTCTGGACGGCGCTCCCGGCGTTTATTCGGCGAGGTTTGCCGGCGTGGACGGAGATGATGAGGCGAATAACCAGAAGCTTATCGATCTGCTCAAGGATGTTCCTTATGAAAAACGGACGGGACGTTTCGTGTCGGTCATTACCATGGTATTCCCAAGTGGGGAAAGGATCGTCGCCAGGGGAGAGGTGGAAGGCCATATCGTTTTAGAAGCGCAGGGCGAAAACGGATTTGGGTATGACCCGCTTTTCGTGCCGGATGGATATGACCAGACTTTTGGGCAGCTTTCGCCGGAAATTAAAAATAAAATTAGCCACAGAGCGAATGCGCTCTGTGCTTTGCGGGAAAAATTCAAGAAAAAAGAGGAGAGCCTGTAGATGGCAACAAGCAGATGACAACAATTAGAACCCGGTTACTCAGAATGTTTATATTAGGCTTCAAGCAATTCCAAGACCCCTATTATCAGGGCTTTGCGGCACAGATATCGTTTTATCTGGTATTGTCCATCGTGCCTGTTTTTTTGCTGATTACGCAGATTTTAGGGCTTTTTAATATTTCGCTGGAAAGCGCGATGAGCCTGATCGAACAGTACACCGGAAAGGAAATGTCCAGCATGCTGCGGGGCTTGTTCGCGTTCTCGTCGGTTGGCTTCGGAAATATCATCTTTCTTGGAATTGCGCTCTGGGCAGGTTCGCGGGCGTCCTTTGCGATCATGCGGATCACCAATTACACCCTCACGGATGGGAAAAGCACGGGGAAAGGGTTTTGGAGCGAACGGCTGCGGGCGATCAGGACGATGGCGGTTACGGTCGTGACCATCGTATTTTCGCTGGTGATCCTGGCTTATGGGAAATTGATTATAGAAGCTGTCTTTGCCGCACTGGGGCTTTCTGCGGCAGTTTTCGTGGATAATATCTGGATGTGGCTGCGGTGGCTTTTGGGATTGGGGCTGTATTTTCTCATGGTGAGTTATCATTATTATATTTTGCCTACGGAGCGGGTGGCGTTTCGGAAGGTGCTTCCGGGCAGCATTTTCGCGTCGGTCGGTATGCTGTTGGTCACGTATTGTTATTCAAAGTACACGAATACCCTTGCCGATTATGACGTACTGTACGGGGCATTGTCCTCGGTGGTAGCGATCATGTTCTGGTTTTATTTTCTGGCCTGGGTGCTGTGCCTGGGCGTGCTTTGCAACAAGGTCTGGGATGACACCAGCGGCAGTGATTCCAAGCGGGAGTTTTCGAAGCCTTGGATTAGGCGGTAAGAAACGGAGCGGAAAGAGCGTAGCAGGGCTGCGGCAGGGATGTGGAAAGCGCGAGGCGGGAAGGCATCCGGGGCGTGTTCGGGAAGCTGCAAGAGCGAGGCGGGGAAGCGTTCGGGAAGCTGCGAGAGCGAGGCGGGGAAGTGTCCGGGAAGTTGCAAGACAGCGTTAAGGCGTGTTAAGGAAGGAACGAAGCAAGTATGACATCAGGTGATATGACATTAAAGGATCTAAAAACAGGAGAGACTGCCATCGTCGTGTCGGTCGGGGGAGAAGGTGCGCTGCGGCAGCACTTTCTTGATATGGGGCTGATTCCCGAAGCAAAGGTCACGATGGTAAAATATGCGCCGATGGGTGATCCGATCGAGCTGAAGCTGCATGGGTATGAGCTTACGTTGCGGCTTGCAGATGCGGAAAAAATAAAAATTCGCGATGTGCGGGATTCTGAAGTGGGAAAAATAAAAGTTCACAATGTGCAGGATTCTGGAAGCAAAATGGCAGGCGAAAAGGGTGGAAAACCGATCGTTCATCCGGGACTTGGCGAAGATGGGAAATATCATGTGAAATCGGATGAAAATCCTTTGCCAGAGGGCGAAACATTGACCTTTGCATTGGCTGGAAACCAGAACTGCGGCAAGACTACGCTTTTTAACCAGCTCACCGGGTCGAACCAGCACGTAGGAAACTTTCCCGGCGTGACGGTGGATCGCAAGGATGGCGTCATAAAAGGACATGCAAATACGCTGGTCACTGACCTGCCGGGGATCTATTCGATGTCTCCTTACAGCAATGAGGAGCTTGTGACAAGACAGTTTGTCATGGAGTCGAATCCAAAGGGGATCATCAATATTGTGGATGCTACGAATATCGAGCGGAATCTCTATCTTTCCATGCAGCTGATGGAGCTTGGCATACCGATGGTGCTGGCGCTGAATATGATGGACGAGGTGAAGGAAAACGGCGGCACGATCCACGTCAATGAAATGGAAGAGCTGCTGGGCATTCCGGTCGTCCCGATTTCGGCGGCAAAGAATGAAGGGATCGCCGAGCTGGTGAATCACGCCCTTCATGTGGCCCGTTATCAGGAATGTCCGGGTGCGATGGATTTTTGCAATGCGGAGGAAAAGGACGGCGCAGTACATAGATGCTTACATGGAATCATGCATTTGATTGAGGATCATGCAAAAGCGGCGAAGATCCCGGTACGGTTTGCGGCTTCGAAGCTGGCGGAGGGCGATGCGCTCATTCTTGAAAAGCTGGCGTTGAGCCAGAATGAAAAGGAAATGCTGGAGCATATCATCATCCAGATGGAGGAGGAACGGGGGCTTGACCGTGCCGCCGCCATTGCGGATATGCGGTTTCGTTTTATTGAGAAGGTTTGCGCTGCTACCGTAGTAAAACCGAGGGAAAACAAAGAGCATGCGAGAAGCATGAAAATCGATCGGATCTTGACGGGAAAATTTACGGCGATTCCGGCGTTTATTGGCATCATGGCGATGGTATTTTGGCTTACTTTTCATGTAATCGGCGCTTTTTTGTCCGACTGGCTGGACAAGGGCATCGTGCTTGTTACGGAGCTGGTGGATCAGGCTCTTTCTGCGGGCAATGTCAACAGCGTTCTGCATTCGCTTGTGATCGATGGGATTTTTAACGGTGTGGGAAGTGTACTGAGCTTCCTGCCGATCATCGTGACGCTGTTTTTCTTTTTATCGCTTCTGGAAGACAGCGGATATATGGCGCGCGTTGCTTTCGTCATGGATAAGCTCTTGCGCAAGATTGGGCTTTCGGGGCGGAGCATTGTGCCGATGCTGGTTGGGTTTGGCTGTACCGTTCCCGGGGTCATGGCGAGCAGGACGCTGCCCTCTGCGCGCGACCGGAAAATGACCATTCTGTTGACGCCTTTTATGAGCTGTTCGGCGAAACTACCGATTTATGCATTCTTTACGGCTGCGTTTTTTCCTTCTTATGGGGCGCTTGTCATGATTGGGTTATACTTTTTTGGCATTGTTTCCGGTGTGCTGATGGCGCTGCTTTTAAAGGGGCTGGTCTTCAAAGGAGAGGCGGTGCCTTTCGTGATGGAGCTTCCGAATTACAGGATGCCGGGCGCAAAAAATGTATGGCAGCTTCTGTGGGATAAGGCGAAGGATTTTATGCAGCGGGCGTTTACCGTGATTTTCATTGCCACTGTCGTGATCTGGTTTTTGCAGACCTTTGATATTCATATGAATGTCGTGTCGGATTCACAGGACAGTCTTTTGGCGATGGTTTCCGGTCTGATCGCGCCGCTGTTTGTACCGTTGGGTTTTGGCGATTGGAGGATCTCTACCGCGCTGATTACGGGATTCATGGCGAAGGAAAGCGTCGTTTCGACGCTATCTGTGCTGTTTGGGCAGGCTGGAGCTTTGCAGGCGGTTTTAACGCCGGTATCGGCGATGTCGCTTTTGGTATTTTGCCTGCTTTATACGCCGTGTGTTGCTGCGATTGCCTGTGTGAAGCGCGAACTGGGCGGGAGATGGGCGCTGGGCGTGGTCATTGGGCAGTGCGTTGTCGCATGGATCGCGGCGCTTTTGGTGATGATTGTGGGGATGGCGGTTTCGTAGGCTGATGCGATCAGTTGTCTGGTTGTTTTGGCGTGCAAATGGCGCGGTGGCGGCCGGGCGGTTGTTTTAGCGCACAAATGGTGCGCAGGCGGCTGGGCGGCTTTTTTTGGTGTGTAAATGGTGCGGTGTGGCGGTGGACAGCCGCGCAAGAGCAGGCGCAGGCGGCTGGAATCGTGGCCGCTGCCGCCCGAGGCGGTTGATTCTGGCGTGGGCAGATGGCGATGCTGTGGGTTGTGTATGCTGGTTGGGCAGTAGGCGCAGTGGGGATGTGCTGGGTGTGTGACCAATGCGGCGGGGATGTGCGGCAGCGGATGGTCTGCGCCTCTGCTGTGTCCTCGTCACAGGCAATCATATGCGCTCTGCGAAAGAAGATTAGACCCCCGGAAAAACTCATGCCCTGCGGGCATTCAGACAGTTTCCGGGGTTTTTCTGTTTTTTTCTTTCGCTTCGCTGATGATTGCGCCTGTTCCTGCGGAATCCGCTTCGGCGCAGTCCCGCCCGCCGTTTGCATATGATGCGTGATCAATCATTAGCTCTGTTCGTCCTTGTTTCACCCGCTATGAGTTTCATATGATTGTTGCTTATGATGAAAATTGAACCTGGAAATCACGAAGATGGAAAGATTCTCTTATTTTTTGGAAATCTGCAATTGATAGAGAAAATGAGCGTTGAAACCTTGCCGTGACCAGGGATTTTTGTGATTCGATAAGGGTGATTCTCTTGATTTTTAAAAATCAGGTATTTATAGAGAAAAAAAGAGAAAAAACGTATAGATTTTCTCTGGCATCTTGAAAAAATCACCTTGCTGAGAGAAAACGGGCAGGCTTTGCATGAAAATATTGAGAATCGGGCTTAAAATTCTCTCAGATTGATCGATATTTGAAAATCAAGAGAAATTCAATCGGGGAAAACGATAAAACGCAAAGATGGCGTTCCCTAAAGATCTTGACTCGCAGCGGCAGTTAAACCAAAGACCATTGAACACAAGGTTTGTGCAGAAAGCAAGGTTCGTGAGACACAAAGATTCGTGAAATGTAAGCTTCGTAAAATACAAAAAATGTGCAATGAAAAGGACGGTTCAATGAAAAAGCATGTGAAATAAAAAATCCCGGAAATATATAAAGGCGCGGATACCGTAAAAATATCCTCCTGGATTGCTTTCATTCTATAATTGCCTCAGAAGGATAAA
Source organism: uncultured Eubacteriales bacterium (assembly GCA_910585135.1). GTDB lineage: Bacteria > Bacillota > Clostridia > Peptostreptococcales > Anaerovoracaceae > Lentihominibacter. The sequence goes on along the minus strand of CAJUEB010000025.1, from coordinate 3,191 downwards.
TTTTTTGATGTCTTTCGGTTTTGTTTCTCGCCGCAAGTGGTCGATATCCAGCGAATCGCCGGGAGCTTTATTTTCCTGGTAGTCCATCTACTGGTCATATCGGCATAGCTATGATCATGAAATTTGGCATACCTGCGCTCCGAAACTTATGATATGCTTATTTTCGTTCTGTAATATTCGATCTGTTTTTAGCATTTCAGTATTTGGTCTTCTTTCGTCCCGCGATACTGGATCTTCTTTTTAGTCTTGCAATATTTGGTATCCGTTTTGCCTTAACACATCGATCGCATCATCTAACTGATCTGTCTTTATTAAAATGTAGTCCGTATTATAGGTAGAAATCGCAAAGATAGAAATTTTAGCCTGCGCAAGTATCGTGCTGATTTTTGCCAGAATTCCGATTAAGGAAAAATCCAAAATCCCGGTAATTCTGATTGCCCGCCAGTTATACTCCGCTTTGTCGCTTTCGATGTTTACATCTTCATCCACTACAATTGACAATTCTTCATCTGTTCTTGTAATGGAATAAAAGCCTTGCTTCCATACGATTTCCGGGATGGCTGCATCGTTTTTTAGCTTTACTACTTTTAGTTTGTTTTCTAATATTTTTAATTCCATTTTAAGCGCACTCCTATCCGGCTAAATGGGACAGCATCTGATTCCCGTCATTTGGAAAGGGATAATATATAACCTGTCGTTTGAAAAAGGTGCCATCTTTTCCTTTTGCTTAAATTGCTATCTTTTAGATGTTGCTTTGTGGCTTTCGGTTTCAGCCTTTTGCTGTCTGGACTTCGTTTGTTTTTGTTGCGGAAAATAAACGTAATATCTTGCAACGTTTTATGTAAAATTTTCGCCGCCCTGGTTTGGTTCGATGTTTTTTTTATTGCTTAAAGTCTGCCCGCCCTCGTATAAGTTTTGGGCAGAGACCGCGAAAAGCCGATTCACAGCATTGGGTCATTGCATGGAGGCTGATTGACGGTAGATTCGCGGCCTTTGCAGAAGACCAGAAGATCGTATTTGTTTATTTCAGGACTCTTACCCTGATGATGCCGTCGCCTGTGATGGCGGATTCATCGACATCTCCTGTGGTTTCAGCCAGCGTATAGGCATAGTCGCCGCGTGTCTTGTTGATGACGTCTCCGTCTGCGATGGCTGCTACTTTTTCCAGCGCGCCTGCGTCTGCTTTGGAAATTACGCAGATTCGGGTAGCCTTTTTCGGCCCCAGCGTACAAGCAGGCATATTGACGGAATTTACGATATTGCCGTTCTCCAGATAATCCATGATTTCATTTGCAGCCATTGAAGCACAGTTATCCTCTGCTTCTGCGGAAGAAGCGCCCAGGTGCGGCAGTGCGATAACGCCTTCTTTGCCGATTACTGCATCATTTGGAAAGTCCGTTACATATTTTTTCACTTTGCCGCTGTCCAGTGCTGTCAGTAAATCCGTATCGTTTACCAGCTTATCTCTTGCAAAATTCAGGAATACCACGCCATCCTTCATCTGGGCGAAAGCTGCTGCATCGATCATCCCCTTGGTAGCATCCATGACAGGAACGTGAATCGTTATGTAGTCGCATTTCGGGTAAAGATCCTTTACCGCATCGACGATTTCAATCGTATTGGACAGGGAGTGTGCCGCTTTTACGGAAAGATACGGATCATAACCGATGACGTTCATTCCCAGGCCTTCGGCGGCATTGGCCACCAGCACGCCGATCGCACCAAGACCGATCACGCCCAGCGTTTTTCCCAGAATTTCCGCTCCGGCGAACTGCCCTTTGCCTTTTTCTACGGCTTTTCCGACTTCATCCTGTCCGATTAACGTCGTCGCCCAAGTGTAGCCAGCCGGGATATTTCTCGCCGCTAAAAGCATTCCTGCAAGGCATAATTCCTTTACTGCGTTAGCGTTAGCGCCGGGAGCATTGAAAACGACGATCCCTTGCTCGGCGCATTTATCCAGCGGAATATTGTTAACGCCCGCGCCAGCCCTGCCGACTGCCAGGAGGTTTTCGGAAAGCTCCATCTCGTGCATATTGTAGCTTCTGAGGATGATGCCGTTCGCTTCCTGCACATCATCTACGATCGTATACTCATCAGTCAGGCGGGCTAGGCCTGCCGGTGATATTTTGTTTAACGTGCCGATTTTATACATATTGACCACCTTTCAAAATTGAATCATAAATTAAATCGTACCGGGGATGCTGGCATTGGCCGCCTGCGGTATAGCGGTTTGCTTGGAACGCTCTATGTTCATTTGCGGAATGTTGCCTGTCCTGCCCGCAATATGGCGTTTTTTAGAATGTGCTGGGAGCGTTCCAAAATCTGCAGCAAGACCCGCTGCCGAAAAAATCGGCGCAGCCGTCCCTGGTCATTGCTCATTGCAAGTATTGTACCACTTTGCAGCGGGTTCGTAAAGTGATTGGTTTTAATAAATTGGGGTGGAAAGGGTTGCGGATGAGATGTATTACAGGTGCAAAAGGCTGCGGGCGAGCATTTGGAATTTTGATAAAGACCAGCGCGGCTCGCCTAATCCCGCAGGATTGTCCGGAAAAATTCGACACGATGAGAACATCTCATGTAAAATGGCGATATTCCAAGTGCGGTACGTTTTGCATCAATGAATCAATGCGAAAGGAAGGATTTTTATATGAGGGAAAGCAAGGGCGAAAGAAGGTTATCGTTGGAACAGATACAGGCATTTCAGGAATATTTAGTTTTGGATGAAAAGAGCAATGTTACGGTAAAAAAGTATGTGCAGGATGCAAATGCTTTTTTTACTTTTGCCGGAGGGCAGGAAATCACGAAAAAATTGGTAATTTCATATAAAAACAGTTTAATTGAAAAAGGTTATGCGCCCCGAAGCGTTAATTCCATGCTGGCTTCGCTTAACAGCCTGCTGCGTTTTTCCGGCTGGCAGGATTGTACGGTGCGGAGCATGAAGCTGCAAAAGCAAATTTATTGTTCTGCGGAAAAGGCGTTGACTAAATCAGAATATATGAGGCTTCTGGAAGCGGCGAAGCAGGGCAACAAAAAAAGGCTTTATTATATTTTGCAGGCGGTCTGTGGGACAGGTATCAGGATTTCCGAGTTGAAATATTTCACGGTAGAGTCGCTTCGGCAGGGAGATATAAGCGTATTTTGCAAAAATAAAACAAGGCATATCCTGATTCCGAAGAAGCTTTGCAGGATGC
>CAJUEB010000024.1:11578-17855 GCA_910585135.1 uncultured Eubacteriales bacterium | reverse complement strand
GATCGATATCATCGGCCAGTTTGGCGTCTGTTTTTACTCAGCGTTTATGGTCAGTGATAAAGTGAGCGTAGTCAGCAAGACATTCGGGGAGGATCAGGCTTATGAATGGGAATCTGCTGGCGCAGATGGCTATACGATCAAAGAAGCCGACAAAGAAGTTAACGGTACAGAAATTACGTTAACTATTAAAGCGGATACCGATGATGAAAACTATAGCGAATTTTTGGATGAATATAAAATCAAAGGCTTGATCAAAAAGTATTCGGACTATATCAGATACCCGATCCAGATGATGGTAGAGAAGTCAAGGCCAAAGGAAACCGATGGGGGCGAAGATGAAAAAACCGAGTATGAAACATATATGGAGCTTGAGACCTTAAACAGCATGATTCCGCTTTGGAAAAAGACGAAAAGCGAGCTTAAGGATGAGGATTACAATAACTTTTATAAAGAAAAATATTATGACTTTGCCGACCCGGTGAAGGTAATTCATACCGATGTGGAAGGCGTTGTAAGCTACACGGCATTGCTGTTCATCCCAGGGAAAGCACCGTTTAACTACTATACCAAGGATTTCGAAAAGGGCTTGCAGCTATATTCGTCCGGGGTCATGATCATGGACAAGTGTGCTGATCTTCTGCCTGATTATTTCAGCTTCGTCAGAGGGCTTGTCGATTCGCAGGATCTTTCCCTGAACATTTCCAGGGAAATGCTACAGCATGACAGGCAGCTCAAGGCGATCGCGCAGCGGCTGGAAAAGAAGATCAAGAGCGAGCTTTTGGCGATGCGCAATACTGATCGGGAAAAGTACGTAGAATTTTTCAAGAACTTCGGCTTGCAGCTTAAATACGGACTTTATGAAGGCTTCGGCGCCCATAAAGAAATCCTGCAAGATCTGGTGATGTTCTATTCTTCGCAGGAAAAAGCGCTGGTAACGCTGTCGGAATACGTCAGCAGGATGAAGCCGGATCAGAAATATATTTATTACGCCAGCGGTGAAACGACCGATAAAATCGATAAGCTTCCGCAGACTGAGCTTTTGAAGGATAAGGGGTACGAAATTCTTTACCTTACGGATGATATCGATGAATTCGCCATCCAGATGCTGCGGGAATTCGATGAAAAGGAATTCAAATCCGTTTCGGCAGAGGATCTGGACATCGGAGAGAGCAAGGAAGAGAAAGCAGAAGCCGAAAAGCAGGCGGAGGAAAGCAAGGATATGCTGGAATATATGAAGGAGGCACTTGAAGGAAAAGTTGCCGAGGTACGCCTTTCCCAGCGGCTCAAGAGCCATCCTGTATGCCTTACCGCAAAGGGCGGGCTTTCCATCGAGATGGAAAAGGTGCTTAACTCCATGCCGACGGACGAAAAGGTTCAGGCTGAGCGGGTGCTGGAAATCAATGCCAAGCATCCGATCCTGGAAGCACTCCGCAATGCATATGGCAGCGATAAGGAGCTGGTAAAGGATTATGCGGCGCTGCTTTACGATCAGGCGCTTTTGATTGAAGGACTTCCGGTCGAAGATCCGGTCGCATTTTCAAATTCCGTATGCCGGTTAATGACAAAATAAATTCGATGTGATAAAATATTGCCTGTATGACATAAATTGTCATGCAGGCAATTTTACGATTAGGAGGAGAACAGGACATTGAAAGCATTGACATCATCTGAAATTTTAGGGCAGGTAGCGGATTCTGCCGTTGTGAAAGCGGAAGGAAAGCTGTGGAAGCTGCTCGTTCTGGCTGTTATGGCGGGCGCATACATATCGTTTGGCGCTTATGCTTCTACGATGGCCTCCTTTAATTTAACGGCCGATGCGGCGACTTTCGGACTGGGCAAGCTGGTATCCGCCATGGTATTTCCGGTCGGGCTGATGATGGTAGTCCTGTGCGGCGCGGAATTGTTTACAGGTAATTGCCTGATGATCACAGGGGTACTCGGTAAGCGGATCACGACACTGGCGATGCTGCGAAACTGGGTGATCGTATACATAGGAAATTTCATAGGGGCGATGATCGTCGTTTTCATGGTCTGCTATTCGGGCCTTTTGGAAAGCGCGGGCGGGCTTTTAGGTGCTGTCACGGTCAAGACGGCTGTCGGTAAAACGGGGCTTGCATTCGGCAAGGCTTTTGTCCTGGGGATCATGTGCAACTGGCTGGTATGCCTGGCCGTATGGATGGCAACCGGGGCGCAGACGGCTATCGGCAAAATTTTTTCGATTTATTTCTGTATTATGCTGTTTGTGCTGGCAGGCTTTGAACACAGCGTTGCCAATATGTATTTCATCCCGGCCGGTATCCTGGCATCTGAAAATGAAGCTTTCGTACAGCTTCTCGGCTTGGATGTTTCGGGACTTACCTTTGGAAATTTTCTGATCAATAATCTGCTTCCCGTCACATTGGGGAATATCGTAGGAGGATGTGTTTTCGTGGGGATGGGTTATTGGTTTGTTCATAAAAGATAAAACGGGAAAAGGAGAGGTTGAAGGAGAATGAAAAACATCGCCATAATCGATGGGAATAGTTTAATTAACAGGGCTTATTATGCCATGAGAAATCCGATGATCACGAGGGACGGCATTTTTACCCATGGGATATTCGGTTTTCTGAATATGCTTGATAAGATCAGGCGGGATTACGAGCCGGAATATATGGGAATCGCTTTTGATATGAAAGCGCCGACCTTCCGGCACAAGGAATTTGAAGACTATAAGGCCGGCCGCAAGAAGATGCCGCCGGAGCTGGCGATGCAGATTCCGCTTTTGAAGGACATTTTGAAGGCAATGCATATCAAACAGGTTGAAAAGGAAGGATTCGAGGCTGATGATCTCATCGGAACGATCGCACGGGAGGCGGAGGCCGCGGGGTTAAAGCCGTATATCATAACGGGTGATAAGGATGAGCTACAGCTTGCGACCGATGTCACCAGCATCATCTTTACGAAAAAAGGCGTGTCTGAATTCGAATTATATGACAGGCAGGCCATGATCGATAAATACGGATTCACGCCGCAGCAGTTTATCGACTTTAAGGGCCTGATGGGAGATAAATCCGACAACATTCCCGGTATTCCGGGCGTGGGGGAAAAGACTGCAACCAAATTGATTAAAGAGTACGGCAGCGTGGAAAATCTCATCGAAAATGTGGATAGCGTCACGCCTGCCGGACTGAAAGCCAAGGTCGAAGAAAATGTGCAGCTGGCGGTGATGAGCAAGCGGCTGGCGACGATCAATGTGCATGTTCCCATTGAAATTGACTTTGAGGAATTTCGGCTCATCGAGCCAGATTATCATGCCTTGGCAGACATCTATACGAAGCTGGAATTCAATAAGTTTCTGAAAAAGCTCAATATCGTCGCACCAGATCTGAAGAGCGAGGAGGCTATGCTGCCGGAGGCATTTATCGATACTTCTTCCTTTGAACAGATTCTGGTAGACAGCGACGATATGCTGGCAGGGATTACGCTTGCGGGTGAAACGATCATGAAAGTGCTAGGTGATAACAACCATCTGGCAAAACCCGTGATAGAAGGCATCGCCGCTTTAAACGGGGATAAATACTATTATTTTGATTACCAAAAGCTGCATGATTTTATCCCTTGGCTGTCATCGCAGAAGATCTCGTTTGCAGGACATGAACTGAAACGCGATTACTACATGCTGCTCTGCAACGGTGCGGAAAGCTTCGATACCGCTTTTGATACTGCCGTGGCGCAATACGTGCTGGATTCGGGCAGAAGCAATTACAGCTTAGCGGCGCTTTCCAATGAATATCTTCACGTTACGGTAGAAGATGAAGCGGATTTTATGGCGGATAACAGCCAGGTGGAAATGTTTACGGATACCGTAAAATCATTTATGGACTATGGCTTTCGCGTCTGTTCAGCTATTTTGAACTTGAAAGAAGTGCAGGCGAGGCGTCTTGTACAGGAAAACCTGGAGCAGGTGTTTTATACGATCGAGCTTCCGTTGATCCTCGTCATGGCAGCGATGGAACGTGAGGGTTTTAATGTCAATCGGGATGAACTGGTGCAGTTTGGAACATCGCTTACCGCGGAAATCGATGCGCTTTCCACATCCATCTATGAGATGGCGGGGGAAACCTTTAACCTGAATTCACCGTTTCAGCTAGGAGAAATCCTGTTTGAAAAGCTTGGCCTGGAAGCAGGGAAAAAGACGAAGCGCGGGTATTCGACGAGTGCGGATATTTTGGAACGGATTAAGGACAAGCATCCGATTGTTCCTGCGGTGCTGGAATACCGAACGCTGGCGAAGCTGAAAAGCACGTATATCGACGGGCTTCTTCCGCTTATCAATGCCGAGGATGGCAAGGTACATGCGCACTTTAACCAGACGGTGACGACGACAGGGCGAATCAGCTGCACAGAGCCGAATCTGCAAAACATCCCTATCAGGCAAGAGCTGGGACGAAAGCTGCGGAAGGCCTTTATTCCCGACAGCGAGACCTGCGTGCTGGTTGGCGCTGACTATTCTCAGATCGAGCTGCGGGTTTTAGCGCATATGTCGAAGGATGAGGCGTTGATCGCCGCATTTAATAATGGTGAGGATATTCATCGCGCGACGGCAGCTCACGTCCTAGGGGTTTCCGAGGATAAAATTACCGTAGAGGAAAGAAGTCGCGCCAAGGCCGTCAATTTCGGCGTGATATATGGCATGAGTGCTTTCGGGCTTTCCACGGAGCTGCATATCACGAGAAAAGATGCCGATGAATATATCAAGGCTTATTTCAGTAAGCATGCCGCCGTAAAGGCGTTTATGGACGAACAGGTGGAATTTTGCAGGGAGCATGGGTATGTGACGACCGTGATGGGAAGAAAGCGTTATATTAAGGAAATCAAGGCGTCGGCGTATATGGTACGGCAGATCGGCGAGCGGCTCGCGATGAATACGCCAATCCAGGGAAGCGCCGCTGATATCATAAAAATCGCCATGATTAAGGTTCATGATGCGATTAAGCAGCATGGTTTAAAGTCAAGGCTGATTTTGCAGGTGCACGATGAGCTGATCATCAATACGTATGCGGATGAAAAAGAAACAGTTGAAAAGCTATTGGTGGAAAACATGGAGGCTGCGTATGAGCTGGCGGTAAAGCTAAAGGCCGATTTGAATGAAGGCGCGAACTGGTACGAGTTAAAGTAGCCGTGAATTAAACGGGTGGCTTTGGCAGGATATGCTTGAAGCGCGACAGGGATGCAAGGGGGCTGAATGATGGAACAGGAAATTCGGATCGTAGGCTTGACAGGCGGGATCGGTACAGGAAAATCCACCGCCGCAGAATATTTAAAAGGTAAAGGGTTTGCGCATATAGATGCTGATGCGATCAGCCGGGATATTACGGCTGACGGCAGCCCGATGCTGCCTGTGCTGGACGGCTTATTTGGCCCTTCTGGCCAGTTTGGCAAGGAAGGGGTTGAAATTTTGCGCCCTGACGGCAGCCTGGACAGGGCGGCGCTGGCATCGCTCGTGTTTACCGACCAGGGGCGGAAGCGGCAGTTGGATCAGGTGATGTTTCGGGCGATCATTGCAGAGATCGATCAGCAGATTGATGCGTGGCAGAAGGCGGCTAGCCAAAATCCCGTCGGCATCTTGCTGGATGCGCCGCTGCTCTTTGAAGCGGGTCTCGATACGCGGTGCGATCTGGTTTTGCTGCTTGTTGCAGACGAAGAGGTGCGCGTCCGCCGGGTGTGCAGCCGTGATGGCGTGACTAAGAGGGAAGTGCGGGACAGGATTAATAGCCAATTAAGTGATGATGAAAAAAGGGAAAAATCCGATGTCATCATTGACAATTCAGGCAGTAGGGAAGACCTTGCACAGAGACTCGAAAAATTTTACACAAAATTTTCAAAAAATTCTTGCAAACGCTTTTCGATGGTGTTATAATAGAACCAAGAAAGGAGATAGATACCAACCTAACAATGTAGAAGCAAGTTATTGGATAAGAAGATCAGAAGGAAAAGAGGGTGATTCCACCAGAAGTGTATCAAGAAGAACAACGTTAATACCGATTGCGAAACGTGAAAACCGCCGGATTGAATATAATGGCTGATCCGGTCAGGCGCAAAGCAGAAACTTCAGGAAAACCAAAGAGCAGAAGACAGGGTAGTGGCGAAGAGTCCGCAGGAAAGAACGGATAAATGAGTAAGTCTAAGACGTCAGAGGTTGGAAGATGGAAGCTTTGCAGAGGGAAGGAATAGGTTTTAAGCGCAAGCAATCGGTATTATTATTTTTTTGTTTATTTCCAAAACTTTTATTGACAAA
>CAJUEB010000024.1:6025-11568 GCA_910585135.1 uncultured Eubacteriales bacterium | reverse complement strand
ATCTTTACAATAGAGAGGTACTGATTCACAGGCAGTGTGATGTTAAATGTGTGTATTCATGCATTTAGATGTACATATCTATGCGGCCGTGGCGGAATAGGCAGACGCGCACGTTTGAGGGGCGTGTGGGAGACCGTACCGGTTCAAGTCCGGTCGGCCGCACCAAAAATAAAACAGTAAAACAGATGGGGTTTTCCCATCTGTTTTACTTTGACAAGAATTGGCGATTTATGATTTAAAATCCGCAATCAAATAAAAGTCAATTAGTTTTGCGATTACAAACCGCAAAACTAATTGATTTTTTGCAGGTTTTGCGGTATACTACTATGCAGATGGAGGTGATCATCGTGATTTACAGACCTATGTATGTGGATAAAATAATGGCTTATGTGGATACCCCTTTTGTAAAAATCCTCACAGGAGTACGCCGCTGCGGAAAGTCTACGATACTAAAAATGATTATGGAAAAGCTGAAAGACGAGAGAAATGTTCCGGCGGAGCGTATCATCAGCTGTCATTTTGATTCGATGGAATATGAGGATATGACAGCGAAGCAGATATACGCTCAGCTAAAAGAACAGCTATCGTCAGATGGAAAGACCTATTTGTTTCTTGATGAGGTTCAGGAAATTAAAGGATGGGAAAAGGTTGTAAATTCATTAGCGTCAGATTTTGATGTTGACCTGTATATAACGGGTTCTAACTCCCGGATGATGTCCTCTGAAATATCAACTTATCTTACCGGGAGGTATATTTCTTTTCGGATTTTCACCCTGTCCTTCGGTGAATACCTGATGTTCAAGGCAAAGTATTCCGATGTAGGAAATCCAAAAGCAGAACTGGCAAACTATGTCCGTTTGGGAGGCTTTCCAGCGACCCATTTACAGGCATATTCCCAGGATGAAATCTATACGATTGTCAGGGATATATACAATTCAACGATTTTTTCTGACATTGTAAAGCGAAATCAGGTTAGGAAGATCGATCAGTTGGAGCGTGTTGTAAAATATACCTTTAATAATGTCGGTAATACCTTTTCTGCTAAGTCGATTGCGGATTACTTGAAATCAGAGCGCCGATCTATTGACAACGAAACGGTGTACAGCTATCTTGAAAAGTTAGAGAAGGCATATTTGCTTCAGCGCTGTTCCCGGTATGACTTGCAGGGAAAGGAAATTTTAAAAACGCAGGAAAAATTCTATCTTGCAGATGTCGCTCTGCGGTATAGCGTTCTCGGATATAATGCAGACAGTGTGGCTTCCAGTCTTGAAAATATCGTGTATTTGGAACTTTGCAGGCGTGGATACACCGTCAATGTGGGGAAAACCGGAGATGGAGAGATTGACTTTGTAGCGGTAAGGCAGAACGAAAAAATCTATGTTCAGGTCACGCAGGAAATTAAATCCGAAAAGACGGAAAAACGAGAATACGACCGTTTGCTTGAAATACACGATAACTATCCCAAGTATGTTCTTACGACAGATGAATTTGCGGGAGGAAATTATGAAGGCATAAAAACAATGCACATAGCGGACTTTCTTCTCAGTTCTGAATATTAAAAATTAGTAGTTAGCAATGAGCCTTTTACAATAAACTTATTGGTGGAAAATGTTCCAATTTTATGCCTTTTCTTTTTAAAACAATATGTAATTTGCGCAAAAATACCCCCTTTTTTGCTTTTTATTTCAATAAAAAAAACAAAGAGCTTTTATTCAAGGCAAGTTCGCCTTTTATCCATGAAAAAACAGCAATAAGTATATTTCGCAAATCGTGTCATAAATAATATAATACATACGTAGTTATTTATTCTTTATTCTAAAAAAGGAGGGAAACATGACACAAAGTCAACAAAACAATGTCGCCGAAGTAGGCGAACATGGACTAAAAAAGCATGACATCAAGGTATCTACGGTCGTGTTCATGATCTTCTGTCTCGTAGCGGCAGGCTGCTATGGAATAGAAGAAATGATTCCTGAATGTGGACCGGGGCTTTCGATCATTATGCTCTGCGTGATGCCGTTTGTGTGGGCATTGCCTTTCGGGCTTATCGCATCGGAGCTTGGCTCGGTGAGACCGCAGGAAGGCGGTTACTACAAATGGGTGCAGGAAGCCTTAGGCGAATTCTGGGGTTTCCAGGCAGGCTGGTGGAGAACGATTTCCATCTATATTGATAATGCGGTATATGTTATTTTGGCAGGCGGGTATGCGGCAGCATACTGGGATCTGGGCTGGATCGGCGAATTTGCCATCAAAGCAGCAATGATCATCATCTTTACTTGGATTAATATCCGTGGCGTCAAGGATGTTGGGATTGCCAGCACTATTTTGTCTATTCTCGTTATGGTGGCGTTCGGGCTTGTTGCCATCTGTGGTTTTATGAATTGGGGCGGCAATGCCGAAACGGCAGATACCATTTCGTTCCAGCTTACGGCATATAAGGCGGAGGGCGCTTCCGACTGGCTGCTCTTCATCGCAGGCGGAATCTCCGTATGTATGTGGATGTATTCGGGTTATGAATCCATGTCTACCATTGCAGGAGAGGTAAAGAATCCGCAGGTTATTCCGAAAGGAACGCTGATTACCATTCCGCTGATCATGGCGGTTTATATCCTGCCTACCGTTGCCGGACTCGGTTCGCTCGGTCAGTGGGACAACTGGGGAACAGAAGCCGGGACCGTAGGGTATTCGGATGTAGTAGAGACCTTCTGGGGTCCGGCAATGGGTGTGTTCTTCGTGCTGGTTGCTATCTTTGCACAGTGTTCGATTTTCAATACGTATATTGCTTCAGGGTCGAGAGGCTTTTTCTCCCTGGCAGACGATAATCTGGCGCCGCCGGTTCTCGTCAAGTGCGATAAAAAGCATGGTGTTCCGTATATCGCGGTACTGTCAGTAGCGATATCTACGATGATTTTATGTATGCTGCCATTTGGATTCGTTATCATCATAGACGTACATATGCTGATCGCATCGTACATCCTCGTATATATTTCGGCTATGATTTTGCGGAAGAAGATCCCGGCGGAAGAATACAAGTTCAAGATTCCGGGCGGATTTGGTTTTCTCGTGGTTCTCTGCGTCGTGCCGATCTGCATTGCGCTTTTCGCAATGGTAATCAACGGTTCGGACTATTATCTTGGCGGTATGACAGCTATGGTTTCAGGTCCTGTGCTTTACTTTATCTGGAGAAGAAGGTACGGCGGCCTTACGAAAAAGGATGCCGCATCATTTCCGGGCAATCCGAAGACGGGGCTTGCTGTTGGAGATACCAAGAGGATCTCTCTTCTGTTCTTGCTGATTACGATCCTGAACGTAATCACATGTGCATTTGTTCCTTGGTATGAAGGCTGGGGGACGGAAGACGCCTGGGAATCCGGAGATTATTTCGACGGAATCATAGAAAATGTCAATGTCGATTCCATCGTCAACGTGATCGGGACATATCTCAATGTCTTTACGATCGTATGCGCTGTGCTTTGCATCATTTTCTTCTTTATTTCAAGGAAAGTGGAAAAGAAAGATTGATTTTCATTATGTAATGAGCAGGAGCTTCGGGCTTTCGGCATATGCCGGCAGTCTGGCCTCCTGCTTTTTTGATTGTGTTCCGCACAATTTTGATTTGCGCCGTGTACATTTTTTATTTACATTTGAAAGCAAAAATGCGGATACTGTTTTCCCTTCTATCAAATAATAATCCCATAGGAGGTGGCAATATGCGACTATGGGAAGAAAAGATAGCCTTGCCGCGTTTTCCCCAGCTGCAAGGAGAAGCGAAAACGGATGTATTGATCGTTGGCGGCGGTATTACAGGTATTTTATGTGCACATATGCTGCACGAACAGGGCGTTGATTATCTGCTGGCAGAGGGCAGGCGCATCGGAAGCGGGACGACCGCAGGCACGACGGCGGTCATTACAGCGCAGCACAGCGATGTTTATACGAAAATGGTAAAACGGTTTGGCAAAGAGGTTGCGCGCGGGTATCTTGCCGCAAATATGAACGCATTTCATGCATACCAGGCGCTTTCTGAACGGTATGATTTCGACTATGAGGAAAAACCATCGTATCTTTATTCGATGACGGATAAGCAGGCTCTGATGACGGAAGCAGCGACACTTAAGGAACTGGGCGCTCAGGCAGAATATACGGAGGACTGCGGGCTGCCGTTTGATGTCGCCGGGGCAGTGCGTTTTCCGCAGGCGGCGCAGATGCATCCGCTTAAGCTTTTGGGTGCGCTTTCCAAAAATCTGCATATCAAAGAGAATGCCCACATCATCGACGTAAAAGGGAAAACGGCGTATACGAATAACGGAAAAATTCATGCAAAGAAAATCATCATCGCGGCACATTATCCTTTCTTAAAAATGAAAGGGCTTTATCCGCTCAAGCTGTATCAGAAGCGTTCCTTTGTCGTTGCGCTTGCGCATGCACCAATGCTTCCCGGAACATATGTCGATATGCAGCCAAGGGGGATGTATCTTCGAAACTATAAGGATTTGCTGATCGTAGGCGGGGGCGATGCTCGCACGGGGACGGCGCAGGATGGATTTCAGCTGGTGAGAAGCTTTGTCCATGGCGTGTTTCCCGATGCCCGTGAAAAATACGCCTGGGCTGCACAGGATTGTATCAGCCTGGATGAGATTCCGTATATCGGAGCGTACAGCGACGCTTTGCCGCACGTTTATCTGGCCTCGGGTTTTAACGAATGGGGCATAACGTCTGCGATGGCGGCTGCGTCTATTTTGACGGATCTGGTTATGGAGCGGGAAAACGAATATGCGGAGATTTTTTCACCTGCAAGGTCGATGCTCCGGCCACAGCTTGCGTTGAATGCCGCAGAAACGATTAAGAATTTTTTCACGCCGAAGGCGAAGCGATGTTCTCATTTGGGCTGTGCATTAAAGCACAATCGAGATGAAAATACATGGGATTGCCCATGTCACGGCTCGAGGTTCGATGAACATGGCCGCATCATTGACAATCCCGCTATAAAAAATGCCAAGGTTTAAAATACATCTTCGCCAGTGAGTCTGCAAACGCCGTCTTGGCAGTCGATTTCCCTTAGTGGAAACCGGGCAAACAGATAGAAGCTGTGTCCGGCAGGCTGCATCGACGACTGTTTGTCCATAAAATCATTGTGCTTGCACTGGATATCTTTTAATTGCGCCAGTACGCCTGTAGGCGTCTGGTGTATTTTGCCGTTTTCGATGTTCTTGATGAGCTGGGTCAGATTATAGCTCATGACTGCATTTGCCGATGGGATCGCACCATCGTAGGTTTCTTTCACAGCAGTTATGAGCTTTTCGTTTTCTTTTCCGGAAAAGAAAAAGCCATGGCCTTTCTCGTCCCAGAACTGCTCAATCGTTTGGATTGCCGTGCCGATGGCCTGGGAGAGGTAGCGGCTGTTTTGGGTGGCGCGGTAGACTTGGAGCAGCGCCAGCGTATAAAATGCGTAATCGTCTAAAAATGCAGGAATGCCTTTTCCCGTTGGTGCAAGGCTGACGAGGAGAATATCGTTTGCAGTGAGTTCGTCTTGTATAAAAGCC
>CAJUEB010000024.1:0-6015 GCA_910585135.1 uncultured Eubacteriales bacterium | reverse complement strand
CAGTTCTTTGTTTCCGAAGATTCTGCCCGCAAATGCAAATGCCGCCGCCGCAAGGGAATTCCACCCGCTGAGGATTTTTTCGTCCCGGTGAAGCTGCGACCTGACTTTACGGTATTCGTAAAGCTGATCCAGCGCATTCATAAAAGCGTGATTTTCCGTAGATGCGGCAGAGCCTTCAGAAACATATGCGGCAGGAACACTTGTGACAAGCATATCCGCATCCGCAGGCTCAATATCCGCGGCTGATTTTAGCAGGTTGGGGATGCTTTTTCCTTCGAAATTTCCCGTATCCGTGATATCATAGCGGGAGCAGAATGCTTGCGCTTCCTTTCCCAAAACCGCATCGATTTCCTTTGGGGTAAGCAGGTAGTATTTTCCTTCTTCCCCATCCGTGTCGGCATCCTGTGCTGCATAAAACCCACCGTCGGAAGAATGCATTTCCCGCATCAGGTAACGCAGGATTCGTTTCGCCACGTGCCGGAAAAAAACGTTTTGCGTCTTTGCATAGGCCAGCGTATACGCGATCGCAAGCAGGGCATTGTCGTAGAGCATCTTTTCAAAGTGGGGTGCCAGCCACTCATCATCTGTAGAGTACCTGGAAAATCCGCCGCCGATGTGGTCGAAAATTCCGCCTTTGTACATCTGCAAAAGTGTCTTTTCCGCCATCTGTGGCGCAGTGGCAAGAAGCAGCATCAGATTGTGCGGCGAAGGAAATTTCGGCGCTGTACCGAAACCGCCGCTCACATGGTCAAAGGTCGCACGAAAATATTCCAGCGCATCCTTTAAGAGCAGATCCGGGGCGCGCGAAGCGGCAGAAGCAGCCGGAACGTTTTGTGCATTGTTTGCCGCATGCATGGCGGCTTCGAGCTGCGCAGCGCTTTCCAGTATTTCGTTTTTCTTCGTTTTCCATTGGGTATCGAATATTGTCAGGAGCTTAAAAAAAGCATCAGGCGGAAAATATGTTCCGGCGAAAAACGGTTTTTTGCCAGGGGTAAGGAATATGCTCATCGGCCATCCGCCGCTGCCTGTCACTAGTTGGCAGGCCTGCATATATACGTGATCAAGATCAGGGCGTTCCTCCCGATCCACCTTGATACAGATAAACGCATCGTTTAAGCTCTGTGCAATTTTCTTATTTTCGAAGCTTTCATGCGCCATGACGTGACACCAGTGGCAGGTGGAATAGCCGATGCTCAGAAAGACAGGTTTATTTTCCGCTTCTGCGCGCGTAAAGGCTTCCGCACACCATGGATACCAGTCAACAGGATTTGCAGCATGCTGTAGCAAGTAAGGACTGGTTTCGTTTTTTAAATGATTCGTATGCGCCAACGTAACACCTCCATATTTTTATATGATACCGCTATTTTTCACAGAAGTACGGAAAATATTTCATGATTTGCAGAAAACGGGGCGAATTGCCCGCATTTTTGTGAACAATATGTGATGATTTATTTTGCCTTCTTGTGCGCCAGGTGTTTTCCGTATATAATTGTCGTGTATATTGTATTCGCATGAATTCTGTATAAGGTAAAGCATGGAGCAGCGAAAAGAGAAACGAAACACAGCCGATAAAAGACAAACACGCAGGGGCAGAAGGACCGGCAGGCGCACAGAAAAAAAGGAAATGGACAAGAAAAAGGCGCTGTTTGTTTTTGGGGTGTGTTTTCTTATTTTCGTTGTTTTTTTTCTGATTCGAAATACATATTTCTATTTCACGGAGTCTGGAATCGATCCGCAAACGCCTTATCCGGTGAAGGGCGTTGACATCTCGGCACATCAGGCGCACGTTGATTGGCAGGGTCTTGAGGAAGAGGGCGTTCGGTTTGCCTTTGTGAAAGCGACGGAAGGGACGACCTTCGTGGATGGCATGTTTGAATATAACTGGGAGGAGGCGCATAAAACGGACATGAAGGTCGGGGCGTATCATTTCCTGACCTATACCACGCCGGGCAAGACCCAGGCACAAAACTACATCGATACGGTGAACAAGAAATGGGGCATGCTTCCTCCTGTCGTGGACGTGGAATTATACGGGGAATATGAGGATGATCATCCGAGCCGGAAGGAAATGTATGCGATTCTTGATGTCGTGCTTCAGATGCTCGAAAAGGAATATCACAGGACGCCGATCATCTATACCAATCTTTCCGTATACGAACAGTACATATCAGGAAAATATGACGAATATCCTATATGGATCAGCAGCCCTGACGCGATACCAGAGACACTTTCTGATGGGAGGGAATGGCTTTTCTGCCAGTATACCTTTACAGGAACGAGCGCATCCATCGGCAATCATGCGAAGCATGTTGATTATAACGTATTTAATGGGTCAGAATGGGATTTTAGAAAATATGATGGAAAATAGGAGGGATCTAGATGCTAGCCAAATTCAGTGTAAGAAAGCCTTTAACAGTTTTTGTCGCAGTCATCATAATACTCGTGTTCGGCGTGATTTCGTTTATGCGGATGACGCCTGAGCTGTTTCCGAGCATCAATACGCCGTATGTGATCGTGATGACGACGTATCCAGGCGCAAGTCCGGAGGAGATCGAAATGCAAGTCACAGAACCGATGGAGCAGCAGATGGCTTCGCTCTCCAATATTCTCAACGTCACTTCGATTTCGTCCGCCAGCTATTCGGTCATTCAATTGGAGTTTTCCGATAAGGTAAACATGGATGCGATCTCCGTCGATATCAGGGATAAAATAGACCAGATCGAATCGCTGATGCCGGAAAACGCGGGAACGCCAGTGGTCATGAAAATCAACCTGGACATGGTTCCGATCGTCAATGCCGCAGTCGGCATGAAGGATAAAACTCCGGGGGAGGTTTCGCAGTTTACAAAGGAAAATTTGGAAAGCCAGCTCGCGGGCGTGGAAGGGGTCGCTTCTTTATCTGTTTCCGGATTGGTGACGGATAATATTCAAATCGTTCTTTCCCAGGATAAGATCGATGCGGTCAATGAAAAAGCTGCCGCCGCGATCACAGCACAGATGGGAAAGGCGGAAGGTCAGATCAACAGCGGGCTTAAGGCGGCAAACAGCGGAAAAGCGCAGGTGAAGGCCGGAAAAGAGGCGATCAAGTCAGGCTATGAGGCAGGTTATGAAGAAATGCAAGCCTCCAAGGCACAGATGGAAAGCAGCAAAGCTAAGGCGGAGGCTGATTTGAAGGTGCTAGAAGCAGATCCGGTCGCCAATCAGGAGCAAATCGCCGAGCTGAACATCACCATCGCGGGGCTGGAAACGGCGCTGAAACAACTGGATGCCCAGGGTGAAGCCTTATCTTTTAGTATGGGGACGCAGTATTCCGACCTTGCGGCTACCGAGAGTACGCTTGAATCCACCGTCAATCAGTTGCAGAGTGCGCTGGAAGAAGTCAAAAGCTCCAAGGATGCGGCGCTGGCCAGCGCTGATATGACCGGGGTGCTCACCATGAATAATGTTTCTGCGATTTTAAACGCACAGAACTTTTCCATGCCGGCGGGATATATCACCGATGGAAAGGCTGAGATTCTAGTCAGCGTAGGGGATAAGATCAAAGATAAGGACGAACTCGAAAACCTGACCATCGCTGATCTGGGCATCGACGGACTGGAGCCGGTCAAGTTATCCGATATCGGTACTGTGTCCTATGCGAATATGGCAGAGGACACCTATGCGAAAATAAACGGGGAAAATGGAGTCCTTTTGAGCTTTACGAAACAGTCCAGCTATGCGACGGCCGTGGTTTCAGAAAACATAGCGGATAAGTTTGCTTCCTTAGAGAAAAAATACGATGACGTATCGTTTACCATGCTTTCAGACCAGGGTGAATACATTCATCTCATCATCAACTCCGTGCTGCAAAATCTGCTGATCGGCGCAATTTTAGCGATCATCATCCTGTTTTTGTTCCTGCGGGATATCAGGCCGACGGTGATCACGGCTGTAAGCATTCCGATCAGTGTCATCTTTGCTGTCGCCTTGATGTATTTTTCCGGCGTCACCCTGAACATGATTTCCCTTTCGGGGCTTGCGATCGGTGTCGGTATGCTGGTGGATAATTCGATCGTGGTCATCGAGAATATTTACAGGCTGCGTTCGATGGGATACAGCAAGGTGCAGGCAGCCGTATCAGGTGCAGTACAGGTGGCGGGGGCGATCACGGCCTCGACGCTTACGACGATCTGTGTATTCATTCCAATCGTTTTCGTCGATGGCATGACGAAGGATCTGTTTGTGGATCTGGCGCTGACTGTCGCATATTCGCTTCTCGCCAGCCTCATGATCGCATTGACGCTTGTACCGGCCATGGCCAAAGGCCTTCTGAAAAAAGAAGCGAAGAGTACCTTCTTGAGCCAGGATGGGAAAGTGATCACAAAATATAAGCAGATTGCGGCATGGAGCTTGTCCCATAAGAAACTTTTTATCATCGGCGCAGTTGTCATTTTATTCGCTTCCAGTGCGCTTGCGCTGATGCGCGGTTTTTCCTTTATGCCGTCCATGAGTACGCCGGAAGTCTCTGCGACGATCCAGATGCCGGACGACAGTACATTAGCGGAGACAGCGGGAGTTACTGATGCGGTCGCTGACGAGGTCGCCAAGGTTGACGGGGTTAAGACCGTCGGCGCGATGCTTGCAGGCGATACCATGAGCATGATGGGTGTGCAGGCAGGGATAGAGGATGTGACATCGACCATGCTGTATATTGTCCTCGATGAGGATAAAGCAGAAAACGGCAAAATCATCGCAAAGAAGATGGAAAAGCTCGCGAAAAAGTATAATTGTGAGATCGTGACCTCTGCCGATATGGATATGTCTGCCATGACAGGCAGCGCAGGCGTCAGCCTGGATCTGTACAGCGATGACCTCGACCTTCTGCGAAACACGGGCGCAGGGATTGAAAGCGCGCTTCGCAAGATGAAAGCATTTGAAGAGGTTTCCGATGTAAATGAGGAAAGCACGGGCGAGCTGAAAGTCATCGTCAATAAAAACCTGGCGATGGAAAGAGGATTGACGACAGCGCAGGTGTTCCAGCAGCTTTCCGAGAAGCTTTCCCAGGAAAAGACGGCGACGACATTGCAGAATTCCGGCAGTACAGTCGATGTGATGGTGGAAAATACGACGGCAGAGAGCTTTACCAGGACGGATCTGGAAAATTTCAAGCTCACGGTCGATAAACCGGATGGCACGAAGGAAGACGTCACCCTCTCTTCCATTGCGGAAATCCGCACGGATGCTTCCCTCAATGCCATCAACCGCAACAATCAAAAGAGAAGCCTTACCATAACAGCTACCTTGAAGGACGGGTATAATATCACGCACGTTGCCGATGACGTCAAGGATATGATCTCCGATCAGAATTTGATCCCGGATGGCGTCAGGGTGGATTATGGCGGCGAAAACGAAGAAATCATGGAAGCGATGGGGCAGATGATGCTGATGATGTTCGTAGGCTTCCTCCTGGTTTACCTGGTTATGGTTGCCCAGTTCCAATCGCTGCGTTCGCCGTTTATCATCATTTTCACGATACCGCTGGCCTTTACGGGCGGGATGCTGGCCTTGCTTCTGACCGGGCAGGAGGTGAGCGTAGTCGCCATGATGGGATTCGTCATGCTGATGGGAATCGTTGTCAACAACGGTATCGTGCTGGTGGACTGCATCAACAGGTTCAGGCTGGAGGGACTGGAAATGAATGAAGCCATCGTTTCGGCAGGCGCGGTGAGGATGCGCCCTGTGCTGATGACGGCGATCACTACGGTCTTGGGATTAGTGCCTTTGGCCATCGGGATCGGTACGGGTGCGGAAATGATGCAGCCGGTCGCTTTGGTCTGCATCGGCGGTATCCTTTACGGCACATTGACCACACTGGTGATCATCCCGGTTATGTATAAAATCTTCGGCAAAAAACATATGGAGAAAATTAAAAAAGAAGAGCTTGAAATTCTATCAGTATAGTGGTATAATTGGGATTGTTACGCCGGCGTGATGGAATTGGCAGACGTGCGGGACTCAAAATCCCGTGGTGGCAAC
>CAJUEB010000023.1 GCA_910585135.1 uncultured Eubacteriales bacterium | reverse complement strand
TTTTGATTTTTTTTCTTTTTCCTTCTTTTTTGCTGCGCCGCACCTGTGACGTTTGCATCCGCCGCAGCCGCAAGCGTCTTCCATCCCATCGCACAATCGATATCTGCCTCCCTCGATTCTGATAGAAAAGCCAGACACCAAGGCATCTGCAATTTTCTTTCTTGCGGACAAGTAAATCTGTTGTACGGTCGTCCGCGCAACGCCCATGTATGCGCTGCATTCTTCTTGGGAAAAGCCTTCTTTATCAATCAGCCTGATTGCCTCATATTCATCGACAGTCAAGATAATCTTATGCTCTCCCGCATCCCCGCTCGCCGGAATGAATTCATTGTTGTCCGGCAGACGGCATACCTTTCTGCATTTTACTGGTCTTGGCACTGCTTTTCCTCCCCGGAATTAATATCATATGCCATTTACAAGCTTATTATACATCGATTAATGTCATATGTCAATAATAGTTTTATCGCTAACCAATTGGAAAAATATTTCAGTTCTGTATAAATGAATTTTTTTACCTGTTTATACAGAGTTTGTGGATGTTAAAGATGATTTTATCCTTGCATCTTGCGAACTTCCTCCATCAGCGCCTTGAACGCAGGCATGGAACGGACGATGGTATCATATGCTACGCAATAAGCGATCCTTACATAACCCGGACAGGCGAAGCTCGTCCCCGGTACGACGAGAATATTATGCTTCTTCGCGATTTGACAAAATTCGCTTTCATCCGCAAGCGGCGATTTTACAAAGAGATAAAATGCACCCGCCGGGAAAATACATTCATACCCGATGTCCGTCAAGCCGTCATACAACGCTTTTCTGTTCCTGTCGTATGCACCAATATCTGTCGTACAATCGATGCACCTTGCCGCCACTCTCTGGATCAGCGTCGGCGCATTGACATATCCCAGCACACGATTGGCAATATTGGCCGCCTGCACAGCATTGTCAAAATCAGTAAGCGCAGACGGAATCACCAGATAACCGATGCGTTCGCCTGGAAGGGAAAGGCTCTTGCTCCACGAGTAGCCCACTACCGTATTCGCATAATACTTCGTCACATACGGAACTTCGACCCCATCATATGCCAGCTCCCGATATGGCTCATCGGAAATGATATATATTTCACGGCCCAGTTCCTGCGATTTTTCAGACAGCACCTTTGCTAGCGCCTTGATCGTCTCTTCCGAATAGACAACGCCGGTAGGATTATTCGGAGAATTGATGATCACCGCCCTTGTTTTTTCTGAAATCATCGCCGCCATTTTTTTAAGGTTCGGCTGGAAGGTTTCCGTATCAGCGGGAACAGCTTTAAGAACCGCGCCGTGGTTTGCCGCATAGTTTCCGTATTCAACGAAATACGGCGCAAATGCGAGAATTTCCTCGCCGGGATCGACCAAGGTCTTGATCGCCACATTAAGACCTGATGCAGCTCCCACCGTCATGATAATATTTTGTGCCGTAAAGGACGTTCCGTGGAGCTTGTTCAAATGCTCCGCCACGGTCTGCCGCACATCCTCGTAACCGCTGTTGCTCTGATTATATCCGTGAACCATCAGGGTATCTTCTTCCCGGACGATATCGCAAATAGCTTGATTGACTTCTGCCGGGGCAGGCACGCTCGGATTGCCCAAGCTAAAATCGTAAACATTTTCCTTTCCATATTTTTCGGCCAAACGTGCGCCTTCCTCGAACATGGCACGGATCGCCGAATTACCTTCTACATAAGGCATCATGTTTTTTGCTGTCATTTTCCTATCCTTTCTGTAACGAATACCGAATATGTGCATTATACCACTTTTTGTCGATCTGCGGTAGTCCGTTCAAAACACGTACCACGACAAAACTGCCGCATTAATTGCTTAATGCGGCAGCTCTTTCATGCTTTTTAAATGCGCCTGTCTACGAAACACCCGCAGGCAGGCTATGCTCTTGCGTTACGCCGGACGACCCGGTATAGCTCTTATTTCAGTTCTACAACTGCGCCAACTTCTTCCAGCTGAGCCTTGTAGCCTTCTGCTTCTGCCTTTTCGCAGCCTTCCTTCACGTTGGAAGGAGCGCCGTCAACGACTTCCTTAGCTTCCTTCAGTCCCAGGCCTGTGATTTCTCTTACAGCCTTGATAACCTTAATCTTTTCTGCGCCAACTTCCTTCAGAACAACCGTGAATTCAGTTTGTTCTTCTTCTGCTTCTGCTGCTCCGCCTGCTGCTGCTACAACAACGCCTGCTGCTGCGGATACACCAAATTCTTCTTCACAAGCCTTAACCAGCTCGTTTAATTCTAAAACCGACATCTCTTTTATCGCTTCGATGATTTGATCTTTGTTCATTTTATTTCTCCTTTATACAAAATTTAATTGCGTAACAGGAAAGCTTTCTTTATTGCGCCTTCATAATGCTTCCTTGCGTCTTACTATGACCTTCCTTACGCTTTCATGATGCTTTGTGCGCCTATCTTGCGCCCCCGCTGTCCTTTTATCGTGCCTATAGTTGCATCTAAAGTACG
Organism: uncultured Eubacteriales bacterium; assembly: GCA_910585135.1. Classification (GTDB taxonomy): domain Bacteria; phylum Bacillota; class Clostridia; order Peptostreptococcales; family Anaerovoracaceae; genus Lentihominibacter. The sequence continues at coordinate 15,535 of CAJUEB010000023.1, read as the reverse complement.
CTCTCACGCCGCGTCTATGCCGCGTTTATTACGCTTCCTTGCTTTCCGCGATCTGCTGCAAAACTCTTGCAAAGTTTGTGACAGGGGACTGGATGCTTCCCATAAATTTGGATATGAGCGTTTCCCTCGATGGGATGGATGCAATCTGCTTGATGCTATCCTTGTCGTAGTACGTGCCTTCGACGATACCACCCTTAAATTCCATCTTGTTGTATGCTTTGATCGATTCGTTCAGCACTCTTGCAGGCGCTGTCGCATCGTCATAGCTGAAGGCAAATCCACTTGGACCTTCCAGGATGTCTGCCAGTGCTTCATACTCAGTGCCGGCAATCGCCCGCTTCACAAGCGTATTCTTGTAAACGGTATAGTCTACGTTCGCTTCACGAAGCTTTTTTCTCATACCGTCTGCTTCTGCCACGGTAATACCCATATAGTCGATGACTACTGCGGATTCAGCTCGTTCAAATTTATCTTTGATCTCGTCAATAATGACTTGTTTTTGCTGATGAGCTTCTTTCATTAGTTTGCGTTCTCCTTTCTGAATATTTTTTACAGGTACGCTATAAATAGTTCCATGAAAAAGCCTTGCTGTATGAAAAAGACAACAAGGCACATATATTTACATTGTACCTCGGCGAGGTTATCTTTTAAAGCTTCCTTGTGAAAACTCCTCGCTGTCTACGGTTCGTTATTTTCTTGTCCGTTTTAGTTTTGAATCAGCTTCATCGGATTGATCTTTACGCCAGGTCCCATTGTAGAAGCAACCGTTACGCTTCGCAGGTACTGACCCTTTGCCGAGGACGGCTTCGCCTTGATGATCGCTCCCATCAGTGCGTTGAAGTTCTCTGCCAGCTTCTCTGCTCCGAAAGATACCTTTCCGATCGGCGTATGGATAATGTTCGTCTTATCGAGACGATACTCAACCTTACCAGCCTTGGTTTCCTGGATCGCTTTGGCAACGTCCATCGTAACCGTGCCGGATTTCGGATTTGGCATCAATCCCTTTGGACCTAAAATTTTACCCAGTCTTCCGACAACGCTCATCATGTCAGGTGTCGCAATCACAACGTCGAAGTCAAACCAGCCTTCGCCCTGAATCTTCTGAGCCATTTCTTCAGCCCCTACAAAATCAGCGCCAGCTTCTTCTGCCTCCGTTGCTTTCGGTCCTTTGGCAAATACCAAAACCTTCTTCGTTTTACCGATTCCGTGCGGAAGAACGATCGCACCCCTGACCTGCTGGTCGGCATGCCTTCCGTCAACACCCAGTCTCGTATGGAGTTCTACTGTTTCATCGAACTTCGCCTTGGAATTCTTAACGATGATTTCCATAGCCTGCTCGACATCGTGAAGCTCCGTTTTGTCATACGCAGCTACTGCTGCTTTGTAATTCTTGCCTCTCTTTGGCATTTCGTTTACCTCCTTGTGGTTCTAACGGCCTTTCACCTGTCCTCGCATCCCTCGCAGTTTCCTGCGCGGACAGCGGCGGCAGATGCAATTTTACACAACTGCTTTAGCGGCCTCCCACTTCATTAATCCTCAATAACGATTCCCATGCTTCTCGCAGTGCCTTTGATCATTTCTGTCGCTGCTTCAATGCTGCCTGCATTGAGATCCGGCATCTTGATCTTGGCAATTTCCTCTGCCTGCGCATAGGTTAATGTAGCCACCTTATTCTTGTTTGGCTCACCTGATGCGGTATCGATTCCTGCTGCTTTTTTCAGCAATACTGCCGCAGGCGGCGTCTTCGTGATAAACGAAAACGAATGGTCTGCATAAACAGTAATCACAACAGGAATGATCATGCCCGGCTGATCCTGTGTCTTCGCATTGAACTGCTTACAGAAATCCATGATATTCACACCATGCTGTCCTAAAGCAGGACCTACAGGAGGCGCTGGGTTCGCATTGCCGGCTGGAATCTGAAGCTTAATATAACCTGCAATCTTCTTAGCCATCTTTTTTCTCCTTTCTTTCATATTCCCTTACAGGGTCGGACTGAACCAGATCTGCTACATCTTGTCCACTTGTGCAAAATCCAGTTCTACAGGTGTATCTCTTCCGAACATGGATACCTTGGCCTTGAGTGTCTGTTTTTCCATGTTGACCTCTTCGACAACTCCCATGAAGTTTTCAAACGGTCCATTGATCACCTTCACCGTATCGCCAATATCCACATCCAAGTCGATGTAAATCTTTTCGATGCCCATCCTCCTCACTTCTTCTACCGTGAGCGGGACAGGATCGGAACCATGGCCGACAAATCCCGTAACACCCTGCGTATTCCTCACAAGATACCACGATTCGTTGGTCACAATCATTTTAACAAGAACGTATCCCGGGAACATTTTTCTGGTCTTCACCTTCCGCTGCCCGTTCTTTACTTCTACTCTGTCTTCTGTAGGCACAATTACGTCAAGTATGAGATCCTGCATACCCCTGTTCTCAACGATTTTCTCGATATTAACCTTCACCTTGTTCTCATGACCGGAATAGGTATGCACCACATACCACTTCGCTTCCCCGTCGCCCCGAAGACCTTCCAGTCCCTCCAGGTCTAATTTTTTCTTTTCGCTATTTTCCATTGTACCCTCAAGCTCCCTTAAACACGTTTTAGAAACATACAGCCTTTATCGCGGCCAGAACGCCCGTATCAACTGCCCAGAATACAACTGCAAAAGCTGCACAGGTAATAAGCACTACTGCCGTAAAAGATCCCAATTCTTTCCTGGTCGGCCATACGACCTTTTTCATTTCAAGCTTAACACCCTTGAAATACTCCCGCAGACCTCCCTTTTTTTTCTTCTTTTTTGGAACGGCTGCAGCTGCTGCATTAAGCCTTTTTCTAGTTGAGGTTGTGGCTTTTCCCTTTGACGTCTTTGCCATAATCTTAAACTCTCCTATTTCGTTTCCTTATGAACAGTGTGCTTCTTGCAGAACTTACAATACTTGCTCATTTCGATACGGTCAGGATCATTTTTTTTGTTCTTCACCGTATTGTAATTTCGCTGCTTACATTCCGTACATGCAAGTGTAACCTTTACTCTCATTTTTTATGTCCTCCGTTTAACTCAAAGTAAGAGCAGTAGCTGCCCTCTTCCTTAATTATTTTCATAAAGTCGCTAAATAATTGTATATTAATGCATTGTCAATGTCAAGATGTAAATCGGAAAGATGTCCATAAATTTGCAAAAAATATGCGGACAGATCTCTGTCCGCATATTCGAAAGTTCGATACATTGATCTATCCAGGGTTATTCAGCGTCCAAATCTTTTTCCCCAGGATTTTCAGAATCCGGCGCATCATTCGAATCCGCCGTTTCCTCTGCCGCAGCGCCGATCGAAAGGCACTTTTTCGGGCATTTATCCACGCAAGCGCCGCACTTTAAGCAAGTCTCTTCATCAACCTCCCAAAGCTTCTCTTTTCGGTCAACCTTGAGGGCGTCAACAGGACATTCCTTCGCGCAAAGACCGCAGTAGACGCACTCGTCTTTGTTGCAGGTCAGCTTCTCGCTGTCGGCATCCCCTGCCGCAGCATCAGACTTTTCTTCTGCTGTTTCAGCCTTTTTTTCTTCCTCTGCATCACCCATTGACAGGCACTTCTTCGGGCATTTTTCCACACAAGCGCCACATTTTGCACAAGCATCCTGGTCAACTTCCCAAATTTTTTCTTTTCGGTCAACCTTCAGCGCATCAGCAGGACACGCCTTTGCACAAAGGCCGCAATATACGCACTCATCCTTGTTACAGGTCAAGTCACCGCCGCCTGCCGAGCCTTTCGCTTCCTTCTCCGGAATCACATAAGTATCGACTACCTTTTCGGTCTGTGGCTCGGTATACTGCTTATTCATCGCCAGGCACTTTTTCGGACATGCCTGGACGCATTCTCCGCACTGGATACACTGCATCCTATGTATGATCCACTGCTTTGGATCACGGCTCACTTCAATCGCATCAGCAGGGCATCTTTTTGCGCAGATCCCACAAGCGATACATTTGTCAACTTCAATATCGATGCTGCCCCTGGTTCTTTCCTGCCATTCTCTCGGTACGACCGGGTACATGAGAGTTGCCGGCTTTTTGAACATGCTCTTGAATAATACTTTCGCTATTCTAAAAGTTTTCATCACTCTCACCTACCTTTCTGTACAACTGATACAAGGGTCGATCGTCAGGATCAGGATCGGCACATCTGCCAAATCACAACCTTCCAGCGTTTTAACGAGCGCAGGAATATTCATGTTGGTCGGCGTCCTGACGCGCATTCTCTGCAAGAATTTCGAGTTTGCGCCCTTTGCATAATAGAAAGCCTCGCCTCGCGGCTGTTCCATTCTCGTGATGTATTCCCCTTCCACGTTGCCTTTCACCGCAACGCTGACAGGACCATCAGGAATCTGGCCTACTGCCTTAGTGATCAGCTCGATGGACTGGAATACTTCCCCGATCCTTACCTTGCATCTCGCATAGCAATCACCAGCCGTTTCAATCACAGGCTCAAAATCCAGTTTATCATATACGCCATGGCTATTGGTCATTCTCATATCCTGGAACACACCGGATCCTCTCGCAACAGGACCTACAGCGCATAACGCTTCCGCATCCGCTTTGGTGAGTACGCCAACGCCAACCATTCTGTTTTTCACAGAATCATCTTCAAGGAAGACATCCGTCAATTCCTTGATTTGCGGCTTGAGTTCTTTTAATGTCTCTACAATTTCCTTCAAGGTGTCGTTGTCAATATCCTTATTGAGTCCGCCTACCTTGCAGATGGAAAAAATGACCCTGCCGCCTGTTGTTTTTTCCAGGATATCGAGAATCGTTTCCCTGACTCTCCAGCAATGGTTGAATAAGCTCTCGAAACCAAACGCATCCGCCAAAAGTCCCAGCCAGAGAAGATGGCTGTGAAGCCTCGACAGCTCGTGAAGGATCGTTCGCAGATATTCAGCTCTCTCAGGAACTTTGACATTCATCGCGCCTTCGATGGATGCCGCCGCACCCCAGCCATGCCCAAAACTGCAAATACCACAAATACGTTCTATTACATATACCATCTGGGTATAGTCCCTTTTTTCCACCAGCTTTTCCAGTCCTCTATGGATAAATCCGATAGATGGAATCGCTTCCACGACTGTTTCATCCTCAATCACCAGATCGAGGTGAACAGGTTCCGGAAGTACCGGATGCTGCGGTCCGAAAGGAATTATCGTTCTTTTCGCCATATCAATTACCTTCCTTTCCTATTTCTTCGGACTCCATGGAGTAGGTTCGGAAACCTTGAAGAAGTTGCCCTGGTAATCTAATGCCATGTGTATGAACTTAACACCGAACAGGTCATGCATTTCATTTTCATAAATAAATGCCGGCCAATAATCTCCGGTAATACTCTCAACTTCCTCCTCCGGGGAAATAACCAATCTTAAATTCGTAAGCTGATGCGCCTTGTCAAACGAATAGATGATTTCGATCTTATCATCGACAACCGTAGCGCACGCCTGCGCAAACCGATATCCATCAGACTTTAAATTCTTAACCTTTGTTAAAAGCTGGGAAACCTCAACAGGTGTAAAGTTCTGCTTCACATCTACTCTCTCACTCATCCGTTTTCCCTCCTTCTTCCGTTTTTTCAGCCTGATCAGCCTTCTCCTCTTCGCCAGAGGTTTCAGCCTTTGTTTCAGGAGCTTCCGCCGGAGCGTCAATTCCTTTTACCATCTTGTCCCGCTTTTCCTGGAGAACCGCAAGTCCCTTTACGACGCCATCGATAATGGCTTCAGGCCTTGCAGCACAGCCCGGTACATAAACGTCTACAGGAATGACCGTATCCACGCCGCCCATGATATTATAGCACTGTTTGAATACGCCTCCTGAACATGCACAGATTCCTACGGCAACGACAACCTTTGGTTCAGGCATCTGCTCATAAATCTGCTTTACGACATCTTTATTCTGCTCATTCACAGAGCCTGTAACCAGGAATACATCGGCATGTTTCGGGTTTCCTGTATTGATAATGCCGAACCGTTCCACATCGTACATCGGTGTAAGGCATGCCAGAACTTCAATATCGCACCCGTTACAGCTCGATCCGTCATAATGAATGACCCATGGTGATTTCGCTATATATGACATTTCTACACCTCCTTATACGATCAGATAAAGCACGAATATATTGATAACGCCGAAAACGAGGGAAACGATCCATGCCGCCTTAAATGCAAACTGCCATTTCATTCTCGCAAAGCTGTTATCAATCAGCACTTCGAAGAAATAAGTTACAATACATACGATCACGCCGATCACAGCGCCCCATACGGTTCCGTTCGCAAAGAACAGGAACACAAAACCCAGCAGCATTACGTTTTCATACCAGTGGGAGATTTCGATCAATCCAAGCGTCTTGCCGGAAAACTCCGTCGTCAGGCCTTTTACCAGCTCTTGGTGTGCGTGATGGGACATGCTCAAATCAAACGGTGATTTTCTGAATTTTATCGTTAATATGAACACAAATCCGATAAATATACCAATCAGCGGTAAAAATGGCATGGAAACGCCTACGATAATGTCCCTTGCCGCAAAGCTGCCGCAGTACATATAAAATCCGATTGCCGTCATCAGCACCATCGGCTCATAAGCCATCATCTGCAACAATTCACGCTCCGCACCAACCTGCGCGTAAGGTGAATTGGATGAATATGCTGCCACGATGAGGAACGCGCTTGCCACGGTAAGCACGAAGATTACCAAAAGCAGGTCGCCGCCCGCAAAGAAGATCACGCCGGACGCAATGACGAAGATCACGAAGATCATCACGTAAAAGTCCTGTACCCTTGTTACGGTCTGCGCTTCCTTCTCAAAGAGCTTAAACACATCGTAGAAAGGCTGCAAAACAGGAGGGCCTACTCTTCCCTGCATCCTCGCAGAAAGCTTTCTGTCCAAACCTGCCAGAAAACCGCCAACCAGAGGTGCTAAAATCAGGTATGCAATTATAGATATCAACATTTTAATCATCATTATGCAACACCTCCCAACAGGCTAACAAGCGTTCCTACCATGAAGCCGATCCCGATTACGATCATCGCTGTGGCAATAATGCCGCCGATGAGATTCATTTTCTTTTCGCCGAAATAGCTTTCCATATGCCAGTTCCTCAGCTTGAACGCTACATCCTTGCCCATAGAACCCTGATAAGTCAGATTGTCGCCCTTATTGGCTCCAGCCAAGTAAATCGGAACGATTTTTTTGTTGGTCTTGCCGAAGAACAAACCTGTAAGCAATACCAGTACTGCGATCATAACGACCATGATGATCATGTTGTCGGCCGAAAGCACCATCGCAGATAAGCCGCCGAATACGATTTCCAAATATGGAACCAACATATACATGGAAATCAGCGGGAACATGAGACAGACAATAATGACAAGTGCCACCAGCGTCGCATGCACGAAAGTCTCTTCCTTATGGACGTTCTGGTCGATTCGCTCTTCACCCGCAACGATGCCTGCGAGCTTGCCCATCCACTTGATCCAGTAAAATGCCGTTACCGCACTGCCAAAGCAGATAATCGCAACCAGTATCACATTACCGGAGTCAACGAATGCAGTCATTGCCGCCCACTTGGAAATCAGCATTCCGAAAGGGGCGAGGAGCATACCCGCAATACCGATGATCATGAAGCCTGCCAGCTTCGGCATTCTCACAAACAGGCCATCCATATCTTCTATATCCCTGCTGCCGATATTATGTTCAGCAGTACCTACGCACAGGAACAACAGAGACTTTGTTACTGCGTGGAAGATGATCAGCATCACGCCTGCCCATACGGCTTCCGGCGTCCCAATGCCGCCGCACGCTACGATCAGCCCCAGGTTTGCAATCGTCGAATAAGCCAGCACCCTCTTAGCATTGCTCTGCGATATCGCAGCAAAGGATGCCATCAGGAACGTAATGCCGCCGACCATGATCGTCATGATTCCGGCGAAATTGCTCATTCCCAGTACAGGCGCTAATTTAATAATCATAAATACGCCGGCTTTTACCATTGTCGACGAATGGAGCAGAGCCGATGTCGGCGTCGGCGCAACCATTGCGCCCAAAAGCCAGCTGTTAAACGGCATCTGCGCAGCCTTGGTAATTCCCGCAAACGCAAAGAATACGGCAGGAATCGCCATCAGCTCGCCGTATACGGAGCCAAGCGCGAGCATCGAACTCAGTTCCAGCGTTCCGAACACCTTGCCGAGAATAACGATGCCGATCGCAAAGCCCAGTCCGCCCAAAAGGTTCATGATCAATGCCCTGAACGCATTGTTCGTCGCTTCTTCCGTCTTGGTAAATCCGATCAGCCAGAATGATGACAGGCTGGTGATTTCCCAGAAGAAATACATCCAGATCATGTTATTCGATGTTACGAGACCCACCATAGCGCCCAGGAATATAAACATGACAAAGAAGAACCAAGGCCTTCTGTCAGGCTGGTCATCATGGTGATGCTGGAAATCTTTCATGTATCCCAATGCATAAACCGTTATCAAAGATCCAATAATACCTATGATCAGTATCATAATCACAGAAAGTCTGTCCACATACATATTGTTCTGGACAGCAATGTGATGCCCATTAGTAAGCTCGAACCAGATCAAAAGCGGCGTCTGGATCAACGCGAAAATGGATGCTAGGTATTTCCTGTGCTTTATGCCCGTGCAGATGATATAGATCGCAAGAAGCGCTTCTATTACCATCATGACATAATTCACAGCTTCAATGTTGACGGCGAAGTTTTCTCCGCCTGACTTGAAATACTGGACAGCCACGACGATGGAGACAGCAGCGATTGCCAGTGCAGCAATCTTCACTATCACATCGCGAACCTTATCCGCTTTGCTTACTAAAAGAATCAAGGCAATAATTATTGGGAAAAAGATAAGAAATAGTATAGTGCCCATATAATCCTCCTAATAATAAATGTAGCTGATGAAATAAATTTCTCATAGCTATTATATATATATATGTATGCAATAATCAACCCCTAACCAATACACGCAATAGTCTGAAAACTATGGCGTAATGCAATTCAACACGGAGGTGCCCTTTGGAAAAAATTTACGACATCATCATCATCGGCGGCGGCACAGCAGGAATGACTGCCGCTATATACGGATGCCGCCTGGGAAAACGAATCCTCATCGTCGAAAAAAATTTTTTTGGCGGCCAGATCATATCCACATCTGAAATAGAAAACTATCCTGCTTTCTCCTCTGCCAGCGGATATGCGTTCGCAACCGAGCTGCATTCGCAGATCGAAGCGCTAAACGCAGAGCAGGTCACAGATGAAGTAACCAGCCTGCAAAAAGAAGCTACCTCCGGCTGTTGGCGCGTCATATGCAAAAAAAGGCTCTATTCCGCGCGGGCTGTCATCATCGCTTCCGGCACGGAAAGCCGAAAGCTGGGACTTGTCGGAGAAGATAAACTCCTGGGGCATGGCATTTCCCATTGCGCCACATGCGACGGCGCGCTATACAAAAATCGCACCGTAGCTGTCGTTGGCGGCGGCAATACCGCCCTCGAGGAAGCGCTTTACCTATCGCTTTTATGCAAAAAAGTCTATCTGATCCACCGAAGATCTGTCTTTACCGGGGACTTATCCCTGCAACACCGCATCTACGATACCGATAACATACAATTGTTGCTCAACAGCCGAATCGTCGCGCTGCATGGAAAAGACAGGCTGCAATCAGTCGAGCTATGCGCCTGCGGGCAAAGCAGTGGCAAGCCTTCCAAGGAAAATAGCAATGCCGATAGCGGCTGCACTGCAAATAATGATACAAAGCGCAATGCCGCAGGCGCAAGCGATAATCGCCTGCCTGCCGAAAATATGTCCAGCCGCCAGCTTGAAAATACGGGCAGCAATCAGCTCGGGAATGCGATCAACCACTCCACCGAAAAGCTGGAAATAGACGCCCTTTTCGTCGCCATCGGCCAAATCCCGCAAAACCAGCCCTTCGCTGATGCCGTTTCTCTTGATCCCCACGGCTACATCGTCGCTGGCGAAAACTGTCATACCAATGCACCTGGCGTATTCGCCGCCGGTGACTGCCGCACAAAAGATCTCCGGCAGCTCGTCACTGCGGCATCAGACGGAGCTGTCGCCGCGACGGAAGCCATCAAATATTTAAGATAACCAGGAAAGCACGACAGCCTCCGGATCACCGGAGACTGTCGCTTTTGCATATCAGCAATACGTTTTCTTATTCGCTGATACTGTTTCTCATTTTACGAACCGTTTGTTTACTTATTGATTGGCGGGAAAGCCTCATCAAACGTCTTTTCATCATGACCAAGCGTATTCACATCCCGCAGCTTGCCTTGTGACTTCGCAATCTTGTAGCCGATCATCGGCAGGATTACTGCCGCACACGCTACGGAGAATATCACGATACCGCCGCCGGCATTGCCCTCCGGATCGATGATATCACCGAAGGCCAGCATGATCAGGCAAATAAGCTGTGCAATCATCGCAAACCATGGAATCCATGACATCCCTGGTTTTACTCTTGCCTTGAGAACTTTGTCAGGATCATATCCGTTCGCCTTGAGCTTGCTTCTGAAACGCTTCTGGGAGGCGATGATACCTACCCATGCCAGCGTTCCCGTGAAACCTGACAGGGACAGAAGTGTTCCGTACAGGCTCGCAAACATTCCAGTCAGCTCTGAAATCAAGCCCAGTACCAGAACGATCCACATGAACAGCAGCGTGAACAATACTGCATTCTTAGGATTCCCGTTTTTGTTAACCTTAGAAAGGAATTTCGGAGCAAGGCCTTCAACCGAAAGACCGTAAAGGCATCTTACCGTTCCATAGAAGCCTGTATTCGCACAGCTAAATGCCGCTACGAATACGATAGCCAGAAATACGATAGCCAAGGTGTCGAATCCATATGCCTTCATGACATCGGAGAATACCGGCGTCGCATCTGTTGCCAGAGCCGTAGGGAACAAAAGCAGAACCAGAAGGATCGGAACTAAATACAGCCCAACGATACGATATGTAACGCTCCTGCATGCTCTTGGCACGGACTCTTCCGGATTTTGCGATTCGGCAGCAGCAAGGCCGACGATTTCCGTACCCTGGAAGGTAACCAGAACGACTACCATCAGAACCAAGCAAATAGCGAATCCATTCGGGAACATAATGTTATATGCACTGTCTCCGCTGAAATTGATGCCGAAGCCCTTGAATCCATCTTCAACCGCTCCTAAAACCGCACTGTCAGGCGTACCCCAAATGCCTACCCAGATACCGAATCCAACTAATACAAATATGATGATAACGATTACCTTTGTAATTGCCAAGCCTGATTCGATCTTGGCGAAAATATCAACCGCACACAGGTTGATGATCGTAAGTGCTGCTAATGCGCCAAGGGCAAAAGCCACATAAGCCACCGGGCTGTTATTGCCGGTCAATTCTTGCAGCACATAGGACACAGCGATCGCTTCTGACGGACAATAGCATACCCAGTTGAACCAGAAGGACCATCCCATGCCAACCGACATTGTCGGTCCAAGAAACTCATTTGTGTATGCAACGAACGAACCTTTTCTCGGCAAGTTGACCAAAAGCTCCGCATAAGCGATCATCAGGCCAAATACGATCAGGCCAACGATTGCAAAAGCGAGGAATACCGCCGGTCCCATGACCTGGATACACCAGCCAACTCCCAAGAAATAACACGATCCGATTACGCCGCCAAGGCCGATAAAGGCTACCTGCCAGCCTTTAATACCTCTTTTCAGTTCTGTTGATTCGGACGCAACAACATTTTTTTCTTCTGACATAACTACCTCCTTTTCAAATTTAGAATTATTATATAATGCCTTACCCTGCCATTTCGGAAAACGAATTTTCTGAAATTTTTGGGTATACTGAATTATATGCCTTTAGATTCTCCATGTCAACGCTTTGTAAAAAAGTTCTTATTTATGAGTATCATGTGTATCAAAACAGAGACTACAAATTGAAAAATATTAGAATTCCAATGACTCCAGGAATCCCAAGCAATCCTGCAATGACGGCGGTAATCATATTTACCGGTAAAAAAATCTCAAAATTATTACAAAGCAAATTGAGCAAAATCAAAGCCACGCCTCCCAGGAAGCTGTTCACCAACACTTTCAGGATAATTTTCAACGGGATCAGCATCCACTTTCCAAAAAAATAGATCAGCATCAGACACGCGGTATAGACTAAAAAAATACCAGCTTCCATTCCAAAATCCATGAACCCCTCCTGCAAGATCATCCGCATCACTGCAAAAAAATATAAAAAATAAGGGACGATAAAACTATCATCCCTTCATTATATTTCGTACTGCCGCTTTTTATGACAAGCCTGCATATTTCGTACTGCCGCTTTTTATGACAAGCCTGCATATTTCTGCACTGCCGCATCAGGCATTTCATCGCTTCAGCTCCCTTGCATGCGAAAAACAAAATCCGCAAAACACGCCGGAAAGCCCAGGTCAACAAGGTCATTTACAGTTGACGCCTGCCTTCCATCGCCTTGAGCAGCGTCACTTCATCCGCATACTCCAAATCCCCGCCTACCGGTATGCCATGCGCGATCCTGGAAACGATAATTCCAGAAGGCTTGATCAGCCTGGCGATATACATGGCCGTCGCCTCGCCTTCGATATTCGGGTTCGTCGCAATAATCAGCTCCTTTACCGCTTCGTCCTGAAGCCTTATGATTAGGCTTTTGAGATTGATATCATCCGGTCCAATGCCGTCCATCGGCGAGATACAGCCGTGAAGCACATGATAATATCCACGGTATTCCCGGATCTTTTCCATCGCTACCACATCCTTAGGGCTTTCGACTACGCAGATCAGGCTTTTGTCCCGGCTTTCATCCATGCAAATGGCGCATGGGTCAGTATCAGTAAGTTTGCCGCATACGGAGCAATACTGCATTGAGGTTTTAGCAGTCCTGATCGCGTCCGCCAGCGCCAACGCTTCCTGATCCTCCATCGACAAGATGTGAAAAGCAAGCCGCTGAGCCGTTTTGCCGCCGATTCCCGGAAGCTTGGAAAGCTCATTGATCAATTTGTTTAAAGGCTTTGCATAATACTTCATGGACTTCCCCGTTTTTACAGACCCGGGATGCCGAGTCCCGCCGTCAGCTTACTCATTTCGTTCTGCGAAATTTCTTCCATCTGCCGCAGGGCTTCATTCGCCGCCACTAAAATCAGATCTTGCAGCATTTCCACGTCATCGGGGTCTACCACTTCCGGTTTGATTTGAATATCCTTGATTTCCTTCTTGCCCGATACGACAACGCTTACCGCGCCGCCGCCTGATGTCGCGGTCGTTTCCATCTCGTCAATTTCTGCTTGCAGCGCATCCATCTTTCGCTGCATTGCCTGCATTTGCTGCATCTGCTTCTGCATATTTCCCATGCCCGGCGCTTTCGGTTTTTTCCCGGCTTTCATTCCTCTTCCCATTGTTTCATTCTCCTTCGATATTTATTGTATTTCAATATTGATTCCCAGCAGTTCTTCTGCATTGCGGGTGATTTCCTCAATGCCTTGTTCTCCCTGCACGGATTTTTTCCCGCCTGCCAAAACCAGCTTCATTGTTCTTCGTTTTCCAGCGTGCTTTTCCATGAGGGTTTCCAGAAGCTTCCGGTTTAATTCTGCAAGCTCCCCGATTGACGCGGAGGTCATTTCGATCGTAAAGGAATCGTCTTCTATTTCGACCAGCCGCCCGCTGCTGCCGATCATGTAAAAGCTCCCTTTGGCAGCTTCCCCATCTTCAAATACGGCGTTCCAGATCTCGTCTAGGTCATAAGATTGTTCGGGCATACCGGACGCGCCGGATGCATCAAACATACCTGGCGGATCAGATGTGCCAGGCGGATTGGACGAATCCGAATCTCCAGGCAGATCTGTCGTTTGCGATGTTGCTACGGCTGCATCCTGGCCACCTTTTCGATCAGCGGAAACGGCTGCTTCTTTTTTTCCTGGACTGGCAGAGGCTTGCCTGCCCCGCTCCGTCTGGGCAATCACAGCCTGGCTTGCTTGCGGATTTACCGCCTGGGCATTGCTTGCCGCTGCTGCGGATAGGCCCGAAGACAACTTTACGATAGCCAGTTCCAGCAATATTCGCGGCTGCGTAGACCATTTCGCCTCTCTCATCGTTTCAGAAAGCTCCATGATCCCTCTGTTGATGTCATGAAGCTCGATGCGCTCGCCTTGCTCTTTTATCCTGTCGATATTTTCAACCGACATATTTACCACTTCCTGCGGATTTCTCATGAATTTCGTCATCAAAAGATTTCGATAATGATTGACCCAGTCACGCATAAACTGCCGCACATCTTTGCCATCTGACAGGACACGATCCAAGAGAACCAGCGCATCTGCGGTCTTTCCCCTGCACACAAAATCGGTCAGCTCCACAAAGGTTTCTTCCCCCGATGCACCCAGGAATTCCAAGACATCCTTCGCTTCGATCTCCCGGTCTCCGCCTGCGGTACACTGTTCCAGGATGCTCAGTCCATCCCGCACCGAACCATCCGCATTGGCCGCAATGATCCGCAACGCATCCTCTGATACAGCGATTCCTTTTTTCTGGCAGATATCAGCCATTCCGGCAATCAAAACGCCTTCCGGCACGCGCCTGAAATCGAGCCGCATACACCTGGATAAAATCGTGGCAGGCAAGGACTGCGGCTCAGTTGTCGCCAAAATAAACACAACGTATTCCGGCGGCTCTTCCAGCGTTTTCAAAAGCGCATTCGACGCACCGGAAGAAAGCATATGAACCTCATCTATAATATAAACCTTCTTCCTGCCAACAACGGGCGGATATTTTACCGTTTCCCGCAATTCCCGGATGTTATCTACACCATTATTCGAAGCCGCATCTATTTCCACAACATCGATGAAACTGCCCGCTTTAATTGCCTGGCAAGCACTGCATACGCCGCACGGTTTCTGCCCCTCCGAAGTGCAATTAAGGCCTTTTGCCAGTATCCTCGCCGTCGTCGTTTTTCCCGTTCCTCTCGTGCCGCAAAACAAATATGCATGGCTGGCGCTGTCCGTATTGATTTGGTTTTTTAAAATTTTTACGATATGATCCTGCCCCAGGATTTCATCGAATACCTCCGGGCGATATGTCCTGTATAAAGCTGTATACATTCTCAGTCCTCCAAATGTGCAGAAAAATTGCCCTTTGAAAGCTCCGCAGGCATAGGAGAAGGCTTATCTGCGGCACATAAGAGCTTCCGCTTATTGCTGCTTCCTTCCGGACCTGACAAGGTTCACGGAGTCTTATTGCGCAGGACCCAGACCATACCGGACGGAGCGTTCAAAAGGCAATTCCATATTTTTATTTATGCAGGCCATATTGCTTGTGACATTGCCGGAATATCAACAAAGCGGGCCTCTGAAAAATTGGCGAAGCCAACTTTGTCCATTATATGCGTTTTCTTTCCTCCCGTCAAGTGCCAGATTGGAAATCGTAACGTGAATTTTTAACAAAAAAG
>CAJUEB010000022.1:10830-18130 GCA_910585135.1 uncultured Eubacteriales bacterium | reverse complement strand
GGGAGCGTAATGTCACCTTTGGCAGAGGCACATAAGATCCCGCGCACGAAGCTGGCGTACCTGATTGATGCGACAGCAGCGCCGATTTGCATCATCGCGCCGATTTCATCATGGGCGGCAGCGGTAACAGGCTTTGTTGAAGGGGAAAACGGCTTCGCATTGTTTATCAAGGCTATCCCATTTAATTTTTATGCGTTGCTTACGATTTTGATGATGTTTCTCATCGTAGGGATGAACTTCGATTACGGAAAAATGAGAGAATATGCGGGTCGTTTACAGGAATCGGCTGAAACTGAGCCGGCAGCAGAGATGACTGCTTCCAAGCTGCCTAAGCGAAGACGTGAGGGCAAAGTGATGGATCTTATCATCCCGGTTATTATTCTGATCATTAGCTGTGTCATCGGCATGATCTATACAGGCGGATTTTTCAGCGGCACAGGTTTTATTGAGGCATTTTCCGGGTGTGATGCGTCAGTCGGCTTATCTCTGGGAAGCATCGTTTCGCTGATCTTGATTTTTATCTTTTATATTGCAAGCGGTGTTATTGGGTTTAAAGAGTCAATGGATTGCATTCCTGAAGGCTTTAAGGCTATGGTAGCGCCAATCCTGATCCTTACGCTGGCATGGACGCTTAAGGGAATGACGGACAGTTTAGGCATTGCAGAATTCGTAGCAGCGGGAACGGAATCGGTAGCCGGTTCTTTCATGAGCCTGCTTCCGGCGATCATCTTTGCGATCGGCTGTTTCCTGGCCTTTGCATCAGGAACCTCCTGGGGAACATTCGGAATACTCATCCCGATCGTGGTAGAGGTATTCCAGGGAAACGATCCACAACTGATGATTATATCCATTTCCGCATGCATGGCAGGCGCTGTATGCGGTGACCATTGTTCGCCTATTTCCGATACGACGATCATGTCCAGTGCGGGCGCTGGATGCAATCATGTCGCCCATGTTACAACACAGCTTCCATATGCGCTTACGGTAGCTGCGGTATCATTTGTGACATATATTGTCGCAGGCTTTACAAAGAGTGCATGGATTTCCCTTCCAGTAGGGATCGTTCTTCTCATCGCGGTTCTGTTTATTATCAGAAAGACGCAGAAACCGCTCAAAGAAGGTGCGGCGGAAGGAGTATAATATAATTTAGAAATTCCCGAACTTCGATATTCAAAAATGAAAAAAGAATAAGACCTTTAAATAAAGAATGCCTGGCTTATGCAAGCCGGGCACTTTCTTTTTTACACCGTTATTTTCTGTTATCCGCTTGCTGTACAGCGGTCTGGATGTCTTTGATTTTAGCGCTTATTCCGTAATCCTCAATGCTCTTTTTATTAGTGACGCCGTGGGTCAGGCAGGCAGCGCCGCCGATGCATCCGCCTTCACAAACCATGCCTTCGATGAAGTTGTTCGGCAGTTTTCCTTTATTTGCCCGCATCAGTGCGGATCTGCACTTTTCCAGTCCGTCGCAGACAATCGGATTGACTTCGGTGGCATCGCCCAGCCGTTCCTTGACCGCCTCGGTTACGGCGTCTGCGACACCGCCCGATCTTGCGAAGTTGCGGCCAAATCCTGATGCAGTGTCCAGATCGGTTTCGGGCAGCTTTTCGACCTCGATATCCTTGCTGTCGATCAAGGCCTGAAGTTCTTCAAACGTAAGCACATAATCGATGTATTGGCCAACCTTCGGATCTTTGATCTCGCTTTTTTTCGCAGTGCATGGCCCGATAAATACGACTTTTGCCTGGGGGTCATGTTTTTTAATCAGCTTGCCCATTTCGCCCATTGGGGAAAGATTATGGGAGATGTGCTGCTCCATGTCGGGAAAGCGCGTTTTGATGTATTTCACGAAGGCAGGGCAGCAGGAAGATGTCATAATATCTTTATCCTGAAGTTCTGCCGCTTCCTGGTAGGCAACGATATCTGCACCCAGGGCGGCTTCTTCAACTGCGTAAAACCCCAGCTCTTTGATCGCGGTAATCACCTGGCCGGGTTTAGCATATGTAAATTGGCTGGCGATTGCTGGCGCTACCATGGCATAAACCTTAAATTTTGTGTTGTTTTCGCTGTTGATGATCGTTTTTATCACATCCGTGATGCTGGAAACATCAAGCGTTGCGCCAAATGGGCATTGGTATACGCATGCGCCGCAGGCGATGCACTTTTCGCTGTCGATGATCGCCGCACCGCCATCGGGCGACATATAAATGGCGTCCACCTTGCATGATCTTTCACATGGCCGCTTGAAATTCGTGATGGCGCTGTAAGGGCAGATGTCGGCGCATTTCCCGCATTCAACGCATTTCTTTTTATCGATATGGGCAATCTGCTCCTCATCGAAGGAAATAGCGCCCAGTTTGCAGGCATCGGCGCACCTATGCGCCACGCATCCCCGGCAAAGATCGGTCACCACATGGCCTGCTTCCGGGCATTCGTCGCAGGCGATATCGATTACCTGAATGACGTTCGGGTTGCTTTTATTGCCGCCGAGTGCGATCCTGATCCGTTCCGCTACGATCGCCCTGTCCTTGTAAATGCAGCAGCTCATAGGCGGTTCATCCTTTTTGACGATTTCGCCTGCGATTTCGTTAAATACGGAGAACGCATCGTTGCCCTTCCAGGTCTGCCATGCCAGCTCCATCAAAACCGTGTATTTTAGTTCCTGTACTTTTGTATCGAAAATTCTCATAAACACCTCGTTGAAATTTGTTTGTCTCTTATCCTCTATAATAAATTACAAGCTTGCGGTTGTAAACAGGTAATTGTTAAATTTTAAACAAAAACGGCGTGAAAAGCAAAACCGGCTTGGTGGTTGGTTGCCGCCTATTCTGACAACCGATTTTGCTGCGGCCGGTTGTCATCCGCTCTGTAAACCGACTTTGTGAACCACCCGTAACTCCCGCTTGTGCATTTCATGGCATATCGCAATGCTTTTGTGTTAATTCCATAAATTATAGTAAATCTGATGAATATCTTCCTTTGTGATCGCTTTTCTTGTGTTTGCCGGACTTCCGCTTGCGATGGCATCGCTTGCCATTTTATCCGCTGCCTTTAAGAACCTCTGCTTGTCGATTCCGTATTCAGATAGTGTTGGCACTTCACAAGTCTTGCATAAGGCGGAAACTGCATCGATAAACTTGCTCGTGACGGTTTTGTCGTCATCCTCTGGGCTGGCCTGTCCAATCTTGCGTCCTAAGATGGCAAAACGCTCATATGCCCCGTCTGCGATATATGACAGGCATTCTGTCAGCAGCATGGCGTTTGACAGTCCGTGCGGGACATGAAAAAGCGCCCCAATCGGTCTGCTCATGCCGTGTACGATCGTGACGGAAGAGTTACAGAAGCTGATCCCTGCTTCATATGCTGCGATCGCCATTTGCTCCCTTGCGGTTTCATCCTGTCCGTTTCTTAATACAAGGGGCAGATTTAAGAAAATCCGCTCTATGGCAGAAAGTGCGAACAGGTCGCTTTCCGAAAAGGCCTTGCGGGACGTGAAGGCTTCGATTGCATGCGTCAAAGCATCCAGCCCTGTAGCAACCGTGACTTCCTTTGGCATTTGCATCGAAAACAATGGATCGACAACCGCCACGTCTGGCATCAGCGGATCGCCTTTTAACAACATTTTGATTTCATTTTCTGTATCGGTAATAATCGTAAACGGCGTTGCTTCTGACCCTGTCCCGGCCGTCGAAGGGATTTCGACGAGCGGCGGGATGGCGTGGGTTATTTCTTTTCCGTTGTAATAGGAAATCCCCTGGCTGCTGCCGGCTAAGATGCCAATCGCTTTTGCCGCATCCAAGGGGCTGCCGCCGCCAAAGCCGATGATAAAATCACATTGTTGCTCTTTGTATTGCGAAAGCCCGCGTTCGATCATTTTGTCGGTTGGCTCTCCGCTAATTTCTGAAAAGATCACGCTGCCTATGTTGTTCTTGCCGAGCATTGCCGCAAGGGTATCTGTATGGCCCTGCTTGATCATCGATTTTCCTGTGATAATCAATGCTTTGCTGCCCAAACTGCAAATGTCTCGCTCTGCGTTTGCCAGGGCGTTTTTTCCGATATAGGTTGTTTGCGGTGTTTTAAATCTGTGCGCCATATTTCCTCCTGGATTTGTATTGCTGGATGATATAATATGATTGTATCATTTGTCGTTCATAATCGCAATTCTATGTTTTGCTGTTTTTCTTTTTGGATTTTCTTGACAAAATTGATGGCGGTGTGATACTATAATTTTATAGGTTAGTTATAACTAACCTATGTGCGATTGGTGTTTTCTCGTGCGAACAACAAACGAGGCATCAGGTATGTTTGCAAAAGAATCAGCTGATAAAGGAAATTAAGAAGGGCGATTGCCTGCATCATGAGTTGGCTAAACCTAACGATGGAAAGGAAGGTTGAAAATGAGCGGTGTGCGATCGCAGAGTCGGAACGGAGCAATTCGGCTCTGGAACGTTCTCACAGCAGCAGCGCCAGTGCGCTGATTCAAATTTTAGAAGCGTATGCATAAATTTTCTGATGACAGTAAGAAGGCTGCGGCAGGTTTTAAGAAGGCTGCGGCAGATTTTTAAAGGAGACATTTATGAAAATAGAACAATATGTGATGGCATATGGCGTAGAGCAGGATCGGCTCAGGGCAATTCTTCCCAGCGGTTTTATTTCTTTGAGGCCGGTTCTTCGCATCAATGCGGAGATAAGAGATGACAGGGAAGGTTATCTTGAATTGAATACCGCCGTCGAAAAGGACGGGAATAGAGGATGGCTCAACATTGGTTATTGGATCGATGTACCATTTGAACGGGATGGGAAAACCGTCACATTTAAAACGGATTTTGTGGAAATTTCTTTTGTTCGTGCTGGCATAAAGGGCTCATGTCCCGCTGAGCAGGATAACGCGGGATGTTATTTTCTTGGCGGAGCATTGTGGCTAAGGCCGCCGGAAACCGTTTCCGTGGACAAGGAGTTTTGCGATTGTGCCTTCCGGTGGAATTTTACCGAACATGATGCGCATGGGAAAAGCATTGGCAAGACTTTGCCGGCATATGCGGTGGAAGCATTGAAACAATATCCGAAGGAGGACTTTACGGTGGAAAACGCCGTCAAGATCCCTTGCGAACAGGTGCTTGGAACGTATGTGGTGCATTTTGTGCGATAAAAAAGGATAAGGTGTTGACATAAATTTGGTTCGGGATATTTCACTAAAGCCTGACGCTGAAAAAAAAACGGCACTGGTTCAGGATAAAGCAAAGCATAGGATCTGCCATAAAACTGAGACGGGGCGTGCCGCCCAGGGCTGTGCTATAAAATTTGCTTATAAAGGACAACGAAAGTTATGATTTCAAACGATCGGGCGGGAACGTCATTTTGCATCTTTTTAAGCGTGCGCTTTTGAACCCTTTGCTTAAAAAATGGAACAGATATTAAAAGCTTCAATCTGTTTGAAAGTAAAAGAGGAACAGATATTGAGATATCCATTCCTCTTAAAAGCTTTGCTTTATTGTTAACACACATGTGATTTAAACAAAGCCTGTTGGTAACAATATTAACCGTGTCGCGCTGGTTGAATTGATGTAATGCTTTAATGCAGTATTTAATTTTTTGTGTTCTGCTTGCTGTGCATAACTTCCGTTGCAGGAATATTAGCAGCCTCCAGCATGAAAGGGGTGTTCTTCTAAGAAGATGTATTGAAAGGAAGTCTTTGTTTGAAGTGTTTTAAAATGAATTTGTTGATAAGCGAAAGCAAAAGAGCCTTCTGTATGATATAATTGATTTTAACAAATTGGGATTTGTGAGGAAAAAATGGATAGAGAATTTTTTTTAAAAACAAATAGAATTGGATTTTCTAAGTGGGTTAAGAATGATTTGGAGTTGGCTAAATTATTATGGGGAAATCCAGCAGTTACCAGATATATTTGTGCTAATGGCACATTCAGTAAAAATGATATTATAAATCGGATGAATACAGAAATTCTTAATGAATCCTTATACCAGGTTCAATATTGGCCGATTTTTGAATTAGAAACAAATGATCTGATTGGATGTTGTGGGTTAAGGCCTTATAAAACAGATGAATATGAAGTCGGATTTCATTTGCGTCCTGAGTTCTGGGGGCAGGGATATGCAACAGAGTCTGCAAATGCTGTAATAGAATATGCATTTACAGTTCTCAAGGCCAAAAAGTTATTTGCTGGGCACAATCCCAATAATAGCAAATCCCGGAAATTATTGAACAAACTAGGGTTTATTTATATTGGTGACGAATTTTATGAACCGACTGGCTTATACCACCCATCTTATGAGTTGGAAAATCGTATATCCTATGTATAACGAAACCCCAGTTTATCTATTGTAATGCCTAAAAAGAGATAAGTTAATGCTTATCTCTTTTTTGTGTGTGGGTCACCTTATTTGATGCGGGGAAGGTTTTTTAGCCCGTATTTAAAGGCGTGTGCTTCTCTAGCGAAGATAAAAAATAGAAATCAAAATCCATATCCAGACACAACCGCTTGCATAAAAATAAGGGTATGCCAGATTGCTCCAACATACCCCTATCCTCAAAACATTGATTTTACGGCATTTTTGTTTAACCGAAGTACCTCTTTAATAACCCTTCGAATGCTTTTCCGTGTCTAGCTTCGTCTCTGGCCATTTCATGAACAGTATCGTGAATTGCGTCCAGATTCTGTGCTTTTGCCATCTTAGCCAGCTCGAATTTACCAGCTGTAGCGCCGTTTTCAGCATCTACTCTCATTTCCAGGTTTTTCTTCGTGGAATCAGTTACGACTTCACCCAGCAGTTCTGCAAACTTCGCAGCATGCTCTGCTTCTTCATATGCAGCCTTTTCCCAGTAAAGACCGATTTCAGGATAGCCTTCTCTGTGCGCTACGCGAGCCATTGCCAGGTACATTCCCACTTCGGTACATTCTCCGTTGAAGTTGTCCCTTAACCCTTGGATGATTTCAGGATCAACGCCCTTTGCAACGCCTAATACGTGTTCTGCTGCCCATTCTCTTTGACCTTCCTCAACCTTATTAAACTTTTCTGCTGGTACGCCACACTGCGGACATTTTGCCGGCGGGGTATCTCCTTCGTGTGTGTATCCGCAAACTGAACAAGTCCATTTCATAATAGTATCCTCCTTTAAATTTTAATATTTTTTACTTATGTAATTTGTCGCTTCCAATTTGTGCCTATAATATACCATTTTGGTAAAGAATAGTCAACCCCCTTTTTTTAAATTTTAAAAATATGATTATTGAAAATACAAATACCTTTCACTTTACCTCGATTGGCTAGGCGTGTTATA
>CAJUEB010000022.1:0-10730 GCA_910585135.1 uncultured Eubacteriales bacterium | reverse complement strand
ATGAACGCATTGATTGTTACGGCGTTGCCGAGCGGAAGCGTTCATTGAAGCTCGCGCGTTGGGTTATGCCAGGATCGGCACAGGCAGGCTCGCTATAATGAACGCATTGATTGTTACGGCGTTGCCGAGCGGAAGCGTTCATTGAAGCTCGCTGGATGGCGTTATATGAACCAGACGTTGGTGGGCATCGTCTCAACGTATTCGTGTCGGACGAGCGCATCGCACTATGCTCGCTATAATGAACGCATTGATTGTTACGGCGTTGCCGTAAAAATATACGAAAAAGGTGTTTTCATGAGAAATCGCAAATATATCTGTATCATAGCAATGATGGTAACCGCGTTAAGCATATTGACAGGCTGTACCACCTTTCATAATTTTAAAGAAGGCTTTCTTGACAAACCACAGGATCGCAAGAATATTATTCAAATCGGCGTATATGAACCGATGAGCGGCGCGGACAGCGAAGCCGGGGCGCTTGAGATCCAGGGAATTGAGTTGGCTCACGAGATGTATCCGACGGTAAACGGTAAAATTGTGGAGCTTGTGTATGCCGATAATGGTTCAGATATCTATACTGCCGAAACTGCTATCAAAGAGCTTCTGGTCAAAAAACCGATGGTCATTTTAGGCAGTTATGGGAGCGTATATTCCATGGTGGCGGGGGACTATATCAGCAAGGAGGAAATTCCGGCTATCGCGATCACAAATACCAATCCGCTGGTGACGAGAAATAACCCGTATTATTTCCGGGTATGTTATGTGGATTCCAACCAGGGCGATATTTTAGCCAATTATGTGCTGGAACAGAAACAGGAAACAATCGCAGGCGTGCTGCTTCCGGAAGGTGATGATTTTGCTATGGCTGTGACGACCGCTTTTACGGACAGGATGAAGGCAGAAACGGAAAATGAAGATGCCATCGTAGTCTATGAGGAGTACAAGCCGGGAGCGAAGGATTTTAGCGAGCAATTGACCGCTGTGAAAAATGCGGGCGTTAAGAGCGTCTTATTGCCGGGAGAAATAACGGATTCGGTTCACATTATCCAGCAGGCGCAGACGATGGGCCTTGATGTGGTCTTTCTTGGCGATACGGATTGGAGCAGTGACGATTTCAAAGATCTGGCAGGAGACGTCGCGACAGAAAAGAATACTGCGTTTGTAAATTTCTTTGCGGCGGACGAGGTGATCAGCAAGGAATCAAAGCTTTTTCATGAAGCCTATCAGAAAAAGTACGGGAAAGATGCCGTTCCCGAAGACAGCGTGGCGCTCGGCTATGATGCATATGTGATCGCGATCGATGCGATCGATAAAGCTGATGATGATGCCGGAAGCCGGGAAATTCGCGAGGTATTAGCAGGGCAGCATGAGTTTCAGGGCGCATCCGGGGTGATCACGTTTAACAGCATGGGCGACCCGATTAAAACGGCATATATCAGTACCTGGGAAAATGGCAAAATCAAGTCATTGCATACCATGAATCCGCGATAGCATAAGCCCATTTAGGCCAAGTGTATTTTACAAGCGCATTTAACGATTTATCGAAAATCTGCCCGGCATTGGCGTTTGCAAAAGGCTCGATGTTTTTGGCATGATCCGGCAGGCAGATACACAAGCATTCGTCCGGTTTGGCATCGGTTATCATAACAGATGCGGCATATCCGCCATAATAAAAAAACAGAAACCAATCATATAAATTTAAAAAACAGAAAATAATAATGGTAAAAGGAGAAAAAGAAATGGAAAAGAAAATTCGTGATGCATTAGAACAGATCAGGCCTTTTTTGCAGAGGGACGGAGGCGATATCGAATTCGTGGAATATACGGATGACAATGTCGTGAAAGTAAGGCTTCAGGGACATTGCGCAGGTTGCCCTGGCGCACAGATGACGGTTAAAGGCGTTGTGGAAAAAATCTTAAAGGAAAGCTATCCTGAAGTGAAATCAGTGGAAGCTGTGCTGTAAAAATGGATATTTTAACAAAGGTAAACAACCAGATCGAAGAGGCAAGGGCAGAGATGACAGCATCTCTGTCCAAGCTGATCGCGATACCAAGCGTCGTTTCTGAGGCGAAAGACGATATGCCTTTTGGTGAAAATGTACACAGGGCTTACCAATGCATGATGGAAATGGCGGAGGCGGAAGGTTTTCAAACCTTCAATGCGGATAATTACGGTGGTCATATCGATTTTCCCGGAACTGCGTCCGGAATCGTTGGTGTTGTCGGACATTTGGATGTCGTCCCCGAAGGAGATGGATGGGATTTTGCCCCGTATGGCGGGGAAGTGATCGATGGTGCTATTTGCGGCAGGGGAACGACGGACGATAAAGGTCCGGTCGTCGCTTCTTTTTATGCGATGAAAGCGCTCAAAGATTGCGGATACCAGCCGAAGCGGACGATCCGCCTGATTCTGGGCCTTGACGAAGAAACCAACTGGTATGGGATGAAGCATTACATGGAGCGCGTTGGCGAGCAGCCGGACTTTGGGTTTACGCCTGACGGTGATTTTCCGGCAATCCATGGCGAAATGGGTATCCTGGTTTTTGATATCGTCAGAAAATTTTCTCCCGTGGGCGCAAAAGGACTTGAACTGAGTTCTTTGAAAGGCGGCACTGCGGCAAATTCCGTGGCAGACCATGCGCGGGCGGTTTTGCATGACAGCACGGGGGCAGGATATGAGGCGATCAAGGAAAAGGTAGCGCAATTTCGCGGCGAAAAAGGCTGTAAAATGAATTGCAAAGGTATCGGCAAGAGCTTCGAAGTGACCGTGCAAGGGATTTCTGCTCACGGGGCAAAGCCGGAGCAGGGAAAAAACGCGATTACGATCATGATGGAATTCCTCGGGTGGCTGAATTTCGCCAGCGAGGATACGAATGATTTTATCAGCTTCTATAACGATCATATTGGTGATAAGCTTCATGGTGAAAATATAGGATGCGCTTTTGCAGATGAGCCTTCCGGCAAGCTGATCTTCAATGTTGGCATGATCGATTGGGATCGGAAGACCGTGAAGCTGACGGTAAACATCAGATATCCGGTAACGATGGACGACGACATGGTATACGAGGGGATCATGGGTGTGCTGGATCAATACGATCTGGGAATCGTGAAGGGAAAGCACGAGAAGCCGATTTATATGCCGGAGGATGCGCCGCTGATCAATACCCTGATGGAGATTTACCGCAAGCATACGGGCGATATGCAAAGCAAGCCGCTGGTGATCGGCGGGGGAACTTATGCGAGGGCGGTGGAAAATACCGTGGCTTTCGGCGCAAGATTCCCCGAAGATGAAGACCGTATGCACCAAAAAAACGAGCGCATTCCGGTTGACCATATGGTGAAGCTGGCGAAGATATATGCAGAAGCAGTCTATCGGCTGTCGGAGCTTTCGTAGGCGAGAATTTTAAAATCCAGGGATGGTAAAATTGAATTTCATTTTCCCCTGGATTTTGTTTTTTCTGTGACCGTTTTGGCTGGCGCAGTCCGTAAAACTTGACAAATTACTCTTTTTTGATACAATAAAATGCGTATATTCCTTGGAAAATACACATTTAGGAGAATTGTATGAAGATAGATATCAGAAATATATTCGGTTCAGGCAGCAGCGGGGCGTCTGTAGACGTAAAACAGGTCATGGAAAGCGGAGCGGAGCAGCCTGAAGCGGATGCATCTTCGGAAGCGGCGCAGATGACTACAGAGGGCGGCTCTTCGACGTCAGAACCAACGCCTGCTTCAAATGAACGAGTTGAATCAGGGCAAGCGGATGCAGCGGGCAGATCTTCATCTGGACAGCAGCTTGAATTAGAAGCACCGCCGGAACTAGAACAGGATGCAGGGACTTCAACTGATGAAGATTCAGAAGCAGGTCTTGCCTGGGATGAACAGGCTGAATCAGGTCAGCCGGAGAATGCTCAGGCTGCCCATGAGGGGTCGAGTTCCCAAAGCGCTCAAGAGAACATAGAGACAGCAGAAACGATCGAAACGATAGATAAAGCGGAAATGCCGGGAGAAATAGCGGACGCAGCAGACACGGGCTCGGCATTAGAATCGGCATCTGCTTCGGATGAACGGGGCGAATTGGAACAAGCTGCCGTAGTAGATGGCTCTTTTGAGCCAGAAGATCAGCTTGATTCACACGCTGAATCAAAGGGCGATTCCGTTTCGCAGTCAGGATCTGGCGACCAGCCCGATTCCATTGCCCAGCAAGCGGACGAGGCCGAGAAGCAAGCGGCCGATTCGGACGATCGGCAAGTTGATGAGGAAGACAAGAAAACGGCCGACGATGCCCAGCAAGCGGACGAAGCCGAGAAGCAAGCGGCTGATGATGTGCAGGCTGATTCGGATGCCCAGCAAAATGATGGGAAAGACCAACAAACGACTGACGATGCCCGGCAAGCGGGCGATGAAGGCCACGAGGTGGCAGATGAAACCCCTGAACCGGTCGGGGAGGCTGCGGCAACCCCGAAACAGCCGCTTCAAATCAAGGAAAAACTTCTTGCTATTTGCCGCCGCTATGGCTGGTGTACAGGAATTGCAGCAGCTTTCGCTATTCTCCTCGCGGTCACATTGATTTATACTACCTTGACTCCGCGAGAAGTTTATGCGACGATAAACGGCAAAGAATTCAATTTTACCACAAAGGAGTACACCGTCGAAGAATTTTTGCAGGACGAAAAGATTGCCTTTTGCGAGGAAGACTATATCTCCATGCCGTTGACTACCTACATATATGATGGACTCAAGCTTGAAATTAATCATGCGACTGATTTTGAAGTTACCGCCGACGGAAAAACGAAAAAATATAAAACACTGGATAATACCGTGCAGGAAGCCCTGGATGATGCCGGAATTAAATTGAGGGACAGGGATATCGTCACGCCTTCCCTTGATGCATTCATGACGCAAGACATCCATATTGTCGTCCAGCGCGTGGAGGTGCAGCAGGAAGTCGTAGAAGAAGCGATTCCGTTTCAGACTGTTACCCGCAATGACTCTTCCCTGAAGGAAGGAACGACCAAGGTCGCGACGCAAGGGCAGGAGGGAAAGGATCAAGTCACCTATGAAGTGACGTACATAGATGGCGTAGAAGCATCCCGTACGGAGATTGCCCGGCAGTCCGTTACGGCAGCGGTAGACGAGGTAATCGCGAAAGGGACGAGGATCGATTATAACGGAAAAACCTACAGCCGGAAGCTGGTCGTAAAAGCATACGCCTATACGGGCGGAGGCAGGACGGCGATGGGGACAAGAGCCAGAGTGGGTGAAATTGCAGTTGACCGTAGCGTGATCCCATTGGGGACGAACGTGTATATTGAAGGTGTCGGGGCAAGGCGCGCGGAAGACACGGGCGGCAATATTAAAGGCAACACCATCGATATTTACATGGACAGTGAAGCGGAATGCAGGCGGTGGGGCGTAAGGTATGTCACCATATATATCCAGTAAAAATAGATTCAATAGATTAGAATGATAATTTGAATACGATTCATATAGGACACAAAATGAAAATCCGCATCCTCCCTGCGTTTACGGGCTGGGTGCGGATTTTTTCTATGCGGGTTTGATTTGTTTCCGTTCGCATCGCTTTTTTGCAAGCTATATGTGGAAGCGAGAATCTTTGATTTCGGAATTTGCGATTTTTTATTGTAAATGTTTCTGGATCAGCTCGGCAAACAGATCCGCGTCTTCTTTGCTGGAAAAAATCGCCCTGGCAGAAACCTTGTTGCCGCCGCCCTTTCCCTTGTAAAAGGATGCGTATTCCTTGACGAGCGCACCGCAGTCGATGCTGCCGTCGGAAACGAGAACGTGGGAAGTATCGGCCTGCGAATAGAGCATGATAAGCTGTTTGCACTTTCCCATATAGCGCTTTGCCATCTGAAAAACATCCGGCAGGGAGAGCTGCTGCACGGGGTATACGATTGAGGCGGCACCACTATGCGCCAGAAGTTCATCCAGTTTCATGCATTCATTTTCAATCAATGCTTTTTTGATGTGGAAAAGCTCATTTTTGAGGTTTGCGAGCTTTTCCTCCTGTGCGCGGATCTTTTCGGGAAACTCCTCAACGGAGGAGGAATATTGGCCTGACAGATGCGTGAGGATATCGTGTTTTTTGGCATAATCCATTAATGCGCGCTGCCCGGCTTCAAAATAAATTCGAAACATTCCCTTGTAATTTTCCACTTTGAAAATCTTGATCAGCCCCACTTGTCCCGCAGAGGATGGATGTGTGCCGCAGCAGGCGACGCAGTCGGCGGCATTTTCGATCGAGCCGACTGATACGATCGTGATATCCTCATCAAAAGCCAGAGCCTTGCGCAGCGGCATTTTTTCGGCTTCTTCCCTGGCGTCAAATCGCATTACCGTGACTGGGGCGTCCGACCAGATGACTTGGTTTGCTGCAAGTTCGGCTTTCAAGGCATCCTCGTAAGTGATTTCGGTTATGTCAGGGTTTTCCTCCAAGCTGATATCGATGGTCATATAATCCGTCCCCATATGGAATCCGCGGTTGACGCCGCCGAATAATTGGTAAAAGATGCCCGAAAGGATGTGTTCCCCACAATGGCGCTGCATATTGTCAAAGCGCCTGTTCCAGTCAAGCTTGCAGGATACGGTATCGCCGGGAACCGGCTGCTTGGCTGGAGCTTGGGCGGGGATTTTTGCAGGGGCGCGGCCGTCTTCGCTGGTGCAAGCTGCGTCAATGCCGCCAGCATTCTTGTTTGGTTCGAGGTTGCCAGCGTTATCTGCGCATCCTTCTCCATCAGTGCTTTCGCTGGCTTCGCCGCTTATGGTGGTTTTGCTGCTCGTACCGATTTCGCCTGCCGCCTTGACTGTATGATAGACTTCTCCGTCCTTTTCCTGTACATCGATCACTTCATAGGATTCGATCATTCCCAGGTCGCAGCTTTGCCCGCCGCCCTCCGGGAAAAAGGCTGTCCGGTCCAGGGTCAGAAGCAGCGTGTCCTTTTCACGTTTTACGGAAGTTACCTGCGCCTCCCATTCCGTTAGATATCGATCCGTCTGGTATAATTTTGTTGTGTTCATCATTTTAAACTCCTGTGGTAATAACAATACATAAAATTCTATATAAGAATGAGGGAAATGTCAAACACAGTGTTTCGGACGATGTCAGCAAAGCCGGTAATCTAGCGAATCGCATGTAGTTTTTGTTTGCAGTGACGGATTGCCCGGTGCTGCCATGTTTCGTTACGCGGAGAATGAAGGTGCTTATTCAGCACATAACCCGGAAATTTGCCCGAGAAAAGCGTATTTTGTGAAATTTTTGCTGTCAAATCGGTATTTATTTGTTTTTTCGTGAGAGTTGATATGGTATACTATACAATATAATGATCGATTTGTTGTGATATGGACTGCCTCGCAGGAATAAAATTCCATAAGGATATTTGCGAGGTGGGATATGAGAAACAGGACGGTCGGTTATGTGGTTTTGGGATTGTTGTTGTGGACGGTACTTTGCATGCCGAGCTATGAAGACGTAGCAACTTATGTATGGACGGCGGCGGCAAAGCCCGTGGTTGTTTTAGACCCTGGGCATGGCGGAATCGATGGCGGTGCGGAAAGCAGCAGCGGCATGGCGGAGAAAAACATCAATTTGAAGATTGCCAAAAGCTTGCAGAAGCGTCTGGAAGCCGAGGACATCAAGGTAATCATGACTAGGACCTGTGATGAAGGGCTTTACGATAAGGATGCAGAGGGTGCGATCAGAAGCCTTAAGACACAGGATATGTATGAGCGGGAGGAAATCATCAAAAAATCCCATGCGGATCTTGTGGTAAGCATCCATCTGAACAGTTTTACGCAGGATGCTTCTGTAAAGGGCGCGCAGGTTTTTTATCCGTCGGGCGGAGATCGAAATCTGGTCAAAAAGAGCAGACAGGCTGCGGAAATCATGCAGAAAAACCTCAATCGGGAAATCAACATCGAAAAAAAGCGGACAGAGCTTGGAAAGAATGATGTGTTGCTTTTGCGAAATGTTTACAGTCCGATCGTTATTGTAGAGTGCGGCTTTTTATCCAATTCTGAAGATGCAGAAAATTTAAAAAAAGAACAGTATCAAGAAAAAATTTCCAAAACCTTAAAAGCTAGCGTTTGCAAGTATTTAAAGGAAAATGGTAACAAAACCCAGTAAAATCACGGAAATGATTTCATACATATTAGCGTTAAAATAAGAGACGAACAACCTGTGGATAACTGCACTCGATAAAAAGGACTTGACAAGTATAAACGTTGAAATTTCAACAAAGTTAAAAATGCACTTATCCACAGCGGGTTTTGGATAAAATCGTATACAATCTTAAAAAATGTGTGGATAAGTTCTAAGACCCCGTTATTTCGCGGGTGTACGGGTGTTGAAAGATCGGCATGTAAAAAAGAACAAGAGTTAACATAAAACCGATAAAAACGCGGGAGAAAAAAATGTTGAAAGAAAAAATTATTTACAAGGATGAATTGCCAATCAATGTAATTACTGCCAATATTAGCGAATACCCGATCCACTTCCATGACGATATGGAAGTCGTCTACGTGCTGGAAGGAAACATCATACTCAGGAATGGGTATTATACATATACTTTAAAAACAGGAGATGTTTTCATCTTAAACGATCGGGAGATGCACAGCTTTGAAAGTACGGGAGAGGATAATATGGTCATGATGCTGCAGATGAACCTGACTTATTTTTCCCGTTACTATGATAACCTGAAAAATAATTTTTTCGTTACTGATATGGAGGATGACAGCGACGAAAGCCTGGAGGTGCTGCGTACGATTTTGGCGCGGATCATGATGGAGGTGCTACAGAAGGGATATGGATATGAGCATAAGGTCATCGAAAGCACCCACAACCTGATCGCCTGCCTGATGTCGGATTTCCAGTATTTCGTGATGGAAGACGGAAAATTTAAAAACGAGTCTAAGAATAAAGGCAACAAGATCCTGGCGGGAAGGCTGAACAGGATTACCGATTATATGTACGAAAATTATGCGCGCAAATTGACGCTGAGCGAGATTGCGGAAAAGGAACACCTGAGCATTTATTATCTGTCCCATATTATAAAGGAGTCAACGGGACTCAGCTTCCAGGATCTTTTGAGCTATATCAGGGTGGAGGAATCGGAGAAGCTCCTTTTGGGAACGAACCGGAAAATCGGCGCGATCGCGGAGGAGACGGGTTTTTCCGCCGTCAGATATTACATCAAGCATTTTGAGCATTGGTTTGGGATGCATCCGCTGGAATACAGGAAAAAGTATATCGGAAAAATTATCAGCAGGGAAATTGCGGCTAAATATCAGAGAAGCACTCCGGCACAGATCGAAAACGCCATCAGAAAACAGGTCAAAGGCGTATATGCGGATTATGCGGATAAGCTGAAGCTGAAACCAGTCATCATCGATATCGATATCTATGATGACTATGCTGCACTGGAAAAGCATACCCCTGTCATGAGTGAAATCATGGAGCGGGATGTCAACCAGGTGCTTTCCGTGCCGTACCGGAAGCTGATGGAAATGGACGAAAATATTATTTCCTCCGGGGAAAATTTCATCGTTACGACGGCGGATAAATATCCGGGGACATTGAACAGCTTGAGTATTCTCGTCTATAATTTTGATACGAATGTCGGCAGATCCTTGCGGAGGATCGCAGCCAGGGAGGATTTGCTGCGCCTGGTGAAAAATTATGAGGAGGAAATCGAGTTTCTCATAAGATGTACAGGCTTTTCCGGCGATTTCAGGATCATGCGTTACAGGCTTGACCGGGAGAACTTCATGACGCGTATTAAGGATGCCATTCATCCGGATCGAAAGTTCAGCCCGCGGGAGGTACTCGTAAACAGCATGTCGTCGATTGCGAATGTATCTACGGGTCGTTATGTCAGTTCTGATGCGCTGAGCGTACGGGCCATCTTCAAAGGGTTGGGTGCAGAATTGATTTTGATCGATAAAATGTAGGCATATCCGCAACTTAGTACACATTTAGAGCAAAGGTCTTACTTGAAATTTTCAGATAAATAGGATACTATTTTATTTAAGAAATATAGTTCAATAAGTTGTTTCAAAACAATTTTATGGAGGTAAAGAGATGAAATTACTTATCATTGGTGCTGGCGGAGTTGGTACCTCCGCTGCAAAAATTATTGCAAGAGCCGGAGCAGACGCTGAC
The DNA here is from genome assembly GCA_910585135.1 of uncultured Eubacteriales bacterium. Lineage (GTDB taxonomy): Bacteria > Bacillota > Clostridia > Peptostreptococcales > Anaerovoracaceae > Lentihominibacter. Next base: position 550 of record CAJUEB010000022.1, on the reverse strand, counting down.
TGGGCTGAAAAGGTTGTAGTAGCAGACTACGACGTTGAAAGAGCTAAGAAAGTTGCGAATGAAATCTGCGGCGGCGGCAAGTTCGTACCGGCACAGATTAATGCTATGGACGCTGAGAGCATTAAAGCTGTTGCGAAAGAACACGACATTGACTTTGCAATGAACGCTTGCGACCCAAGGATGAACGAAACGATTTTCGATACTTGCTTAGAAGCTAAGATCGGTTACCTCGACTGCGCAATGACGCTGGGAACACCGCATCCAGAAAAGCCTTACGAACTGTCCAACATCAAGCTGGGTGACTATCAGTTCGCTAAGCAGAAGGAATGGGAAGCTTCCGGCAAGATCGCTATCTGCGGTTCCGGTGTTGAACCTGGTATGGCTGACGTATTTGCAAAGTATGCACAGAAGCATTTATTCGACAAGATCGACAGAGTTGACGTAAGAGACGGCGACAACTATGGAAATACTGATTCCGACTTCGGATTCTCCGTATGGACAACCATCGAAGAATGCCTCGCTCCTCCAGTAATCTGGGAAAAGAACGAAG
>CAJUEB010000021.1 GCA_910585135.1 uncultured Eubacteriales bacterium | reverse complement strand
CTTGCCCGACGTCGGCACAAGAAGGCAGTTGATGTTCGTCGCCAGCGTCGATTTGCCAGAACCGTTCTGTCCGATAACCGCTGTAAAGCTGCCCTTCGGCACATTAAAACTAACGCCGTCGATCGCCCGCAGCGGCTTTCCATCCTCACCCCTTACATATTCAAATACCAGATTTTCGATCCTGATAAAATCTGCCATCTACGATTCCTCTCCGTAATAATCATCCAGCCACTTTTTCATGGTATATGCATCCACCTGGCCCGGCGCTGATTCCGTCGTACCGGCCGCAAAGGTAATACAAGAGCCATACCTTCCACCCGCGACTCTGCTGCTCTTTCCGGCGTCACCCATCGCCAGCATGATCAACGGACCAATCCCGTTTTTACTCAAAAAAGCCGTGGCCTTGAGGAGCGTTTTCGCATCCTCGCTGTTATACGCCATGGCTGCTACTTTACATACATCAGCGCCCAAACGATACATGGTCTTCACAAGATCCACGATTTCAGAAGGATCTGGCATACAATCGAAATCGTGATGGGACAAAATGACCTTCGCGCCGCAGCGGTGCACTTCCTCGATCTGCCCGAAGATCCAGTCCCCGTCAAGTTCTTTCTGTTTATGATAAAGTTCGATATCGACGAAATCGGCAAGCCCTGATTGCGCAATCAAGCCATATATGCTTGCGAGCTGCTCCTTCGTAAGCTGGACTTGTCCGCCCTGCCGCCTTGACCGCACCGTGAAGATGATCGGTTTTCCAGCGGCGATGTAATTGAGGTCGTCAAGAATCTTCACCATATCCAGATAAGCATTCTTATCCGTCAAAAGCTCGTTTAAATTTCCCATCCGGGAAAGATAATAATCTGCCCGCCATTCTATGAGATCGCACGGAAGCGCCTGAATTTTCTCACATTCAGCCACGATTTCCGCCGGATGCTGCGCTACGATCGGCACAGCCACCTTCGGCCTTCCCGGCTTCAATACGAGATCTCTGATTTTCAATGTGTTCATATCAACACCCTTTCGTGTTCCGCCGTCTTCTTCTCTGCTGATTCATTTTATCACGGGTATCCATATGGAACAAGTGCTTTTTCCGTTTTGGCTGCTTTGCCTCATGCAAAATCACGCCTGCTTTTTTTCCGGCATCCTGCAAGCAAAATACGTCCTCGCCGGCGTCTTGCAAAGTGCTTCAGCAAGCACGACGGCGATCACCATGCCTACTGCAAACTGTCCGATATTCCACGGGATTCCCATGACCGGCGCAACCCAGTTTCCGTACATAATGCCTTCCGCCAGGTAATAACCGATCACCATCACGATACCGGCGGCAATCATGCCTGCGATTTCACCTGCCAGGTATTTCGCCCGGGTGATGTTTTCGTTTTTCGAAATAGCGGTAACCGCAATCCCCAGGATCAGCGCCATAATGCCTTTGAGTGCAAAAGTCCACGGCGCCCACATAGCAAAGCCGCCCACCAGATCCCCGAGCATGCCACCCAGTGCAGAAGCAAGCGCGCCGTATTTCCATCCTAAAAGCAATACCGAAAGAAAGATCATCGCGTCCCCCAGATGCACATACCCTTGTGTAAACGGAATCGGTATCCTGACGAATAAGATCGCTATCATAATGAGACACATCATCAAGGCTGTCAGCACGATTTTATAAGTATTCGACTTTGTCTGCATAATAAGACCTCTTTTCTTTTCCAATTGTTCGTTGTATACTATAGTACACAATAATTGTATTTAGATAAATATACAGATAAAAATATTTTTATGATAACAGTTAGGAGTTTTAATATGAAAGCGATCCTCCCCGTGCTGGACGAAAGCAGAAACCGTCCATACTATTTACAACTCTATGATTATATCCGGGACGCCATATTGGCGGGCGATATCATGGAAGGGGAAAAACTGCCATCACTACGATCCCTTGCCAAATCAACGGGATTATCCATCACTACGGTCAAACAAGCATACGACCAGCTTTTGGTAGAAGGTTATGTATATAGCAAAGCCCAGTCCGGGTACTATGCCGCAGAGGTCTTTTCCCATTCCCAAAAAACTGCACTTCCAGAAAAATCGATTTTCTCTCCGCAGATGTTTTCCATGGAAAAAGAGCTTGCGGCTGGATGCGGGACGTTCAAGTACGATCCGGCCTGCTTTGACTTCAACAAATGGAAAAAATGCATGAACAAGATCCTCACGGAATACCCTTCCCTTCTTTTTTTCGAGAGCGACCCGCAAGGGGAAGCCGTATTAAGGGCGCAGATCGCCAAATACCTGTATCTGTCACGGGGCGTTTCCTGCCAGCCTTCGCAGATCATCATCGGCGCTGGAACGCAGCAGATCACCAACCAGCTAGCTACCATACTACAGCGGATCGATATCGAACATGTGGCGCTGGAAGCCCCTGGCTATGTTCCGGTGAAAAATATTTTTCGCGACAGGGGTTTTGCCATAACATCTGTCGGGCTTGACCGGGAAGGGCTGATGATCGAAAAGCTCCCCGCCAACATCAGGACCGCCGCCTATGTCAGTCCGTCAAATCACGTATTGACCGGGGCGGTTATGCCTGTAGGCAGGAGGTATGAACTGCTCAACTGGGCTTCCCGCAACGACAGCTACATCATCGAAGATGACTATGACAGCGAGCTGCGCTATTTCGGCAAGCCTGTGCCTGCGCTCAAGAGCCTGGAAAGCAATGACAGGGTCATCTATCTGGGTTCTTTTTCCAGCACCCTTTTTACGGCAGTGAAAATCAGTTACATGGTTCTTCCGCTTAAAATGGCAGAACTGTTTTCCTCTATGGTGCAGGACTATACGCAGACCTGCTCTAAGCTGGAGCAACTGACCCTTGCCATGTTCATGGAGACGGGAAACTACCAGACTCATATCAAAAAGCTGCGAAAGCTCTATGCGCAAAAGCTGGCAGCCGTCACCGATATATTTACTGCAAAAGCATCAAGTTTCCTCCGCGTACGCAACACAGCGTCAGGCATCAATATCATTTTACAGATCATTGAACCAGGTCTCGCCCGCCAATTAAAACAAGAGGCCGACATGCGCGGCCTCCCCGTTACCATCCTGGATCAAAATCTTCTCATGTTTTATTATAATCATATCCCGTTATCGGAAATATCACCGCTGTTATCATCGCTCATCGATGCCTGGGCAGCAATCGTAGCGTCCTCTTCTTTAAACACCTCATAGAAAAGCTTGCGGCGATGTCTGTTGACCAACTGGAATATGACCAAGAGTACGATAGCGATCCCGCTTACCGCCGCCCCAGCTACAATGCCGGGCGGTCTGAAATCCAGCCGGATGTGATGCTCGCCTGCCGTAAGCGGTACGGAAATCAACACGCCGCCAGTAAGCTCATGGATATTCTGCTCCGTGCCATCCACCGCAAGACGCCACCCTTGCTCATACGGCACGGACGTTACCAAAACGCCATCCTGCTTTGCCTCTACCATTCCCTCCAGGAAGGTATCGCCGCTTTTGGTCACTTTCATCAGGTTCTGCGACAGAATATCATACGCGCCATCCCACGCTTCCTGCTCCAGATAACATACATATCCCGTGATCGTGCTGTCCTCGCCCTTTTCATAATCGATCGTGACCGTAAAGGATTTGCCTTCCTCTATACTGCCGATATTCACAACTGATCCGCAGTCATTTCGAAGCTCGATATCGTCAACTTTATTGCCATCGCTGACATTGATACTCTTGGCATGCGCCGTTTCGAAGAAAACATAATATTTCTGCGTTTTGTCAGAAGTATAGACAAGCGTCACGCGTGCGGATTTATCTTGATCGCTGGATTTGACCGTAAACGTCCCATCTGCCGTCATGGTCACCTTCGCATTTTTTGCACTTACAGCCGGGGCAGCAACATTATAGAACACCTTCCGATACGTATTGGAGGTCGCCGCCCGCACATAATCGTTCAGCACGTCAAATGGATTTTCGCTATCCGTATCCCATGTCCTGATCTCATTTCCTGTCATATACCCGATGGAAAGCGGATATTTGCTTTCATAAAGCCTGGAATGCCCCGATTTGCCTGCCTGCGTAAAATCAGGATCTTTCAGCGCCAAATTTTTAGCGATGATATATTTCACGTTGAGCATCGCATTCGTGACCGGGCTGGTCTGATTGTAATTAAAACGATTCCTGCCCGGAGAACCGTCCAGCCCGACCTTTTCCATAAGCTGCGTCATATTGGCATTGATCGACGAGGAAAACTGCGACAGCCCTTTGTAGTGGTACATCGCCGGATCATTTAATGTGTACAGCTCATCCATTTCAGTCCGTGCAAATTCTTTGTTCGTCTCCTCCGCCAGCTTGCGGATATCGCTGCTGTTTTCAAAATACGAAGACCTGTAAGTGTTGCCGATTCTGTCAAAGGACTCGCATGTGTTCGCGCCCATCTCCGCAATGACCAGGACAACGATCAGCAGCAAGAAGGAATTTTTCGGAATGCTGCCCTTCCTGTAAAGGATGAGAACAATGCAATACAGTGCCAGCCACGCCACGCCGCCGTAAAAGAACAGGTTCATATCATCGATCTGCTCATCCATCAGCTTCTGCGCCACGAGATAATAGCCGATCCCTGCCGCCAGCACAGCCCACAGATGCTTTACCCGAACGGTGTCCATCCGCAGGAAAACCCGGTATGCCATCCCGATCAAAAGAAAGCAAATGGCGAAAGTATACCGATATGGCAGTTGGTTCGGGAAGTGAAATCCATGCCAGATAAAGTCCAGCTTATTGATGTTGAGGCCAAGCAGCAAAAATATCAATAACCCCAAATTGAGCAGCTTTTCCCGCAAAGCAATGCTCTTATTGCATACATAAAGCACAGCGAAGATGACGACCAGCATCCCGCAGTAAAGATTCGGCAAGCCCTCCCGGTAGGTCAGCTCCGAATATGGCAGGAGCTGGTTGAGAACATCCAAAACATCGCTGTAAAAGCTCCAGTCTGCTGGCATATCCGAGGAAAAATAATAGGCATTGCGCATGCTGATATAAGTTGGAAGCAGCATCACCGCCCCCATCGCAATCCCAAGGAACGAGTATCCCACCGCCTTTGCCGTCGTAACGATGCAGATCCGCATACCGCCATTTTGCACCTTCAAAAAATACAGCACAGGATAGTAACACAAAATAAAGATGCACACCATGATCGCCATATAATAGTTCGTAAACACCGTAAGCCCCAAGGCCACCGTGTACATGACCGCCCGGCCGTCTTCGATCAAGCGGTTTAGTCCTAATATGCAAAGCGGCAGGAAAGCGACAGCGTCGAGCCACATGATGCACCAGTAGTATGCCATCACGTAAGAACAAAGCGCATAAAGCGTTGCAAAAGCCACGACGCCAGCATCGCCGGATTTTCCCTGCCCGCTGGCGTTTCCGTGACCGCCGAATTTTCCCTGACTGCGCAGGTAGACGGCCATCGTGCTTGCCGAAAGCCCTATTTTAAGAAGCAGTATGACGGTAACGCCCTCCATGATATACCGCTGTGGAAAAATTGCCAGAAGCAGGTTGAGCGGGCTTGCGCCATAGTAAGCAAGAAGCGTCCAGAAATTGCTGCCGCCCGCGCCGTGCCAGGTATAAAAGAGACTGCCGCCCTCTTGCAGTTTATATTGCAGTTCGCTGAGAAACGGCACATACTGATGATACATATCGATCACTGCGATCTGTTTTTCGCCGAACGGATACACGCCCGTTACCGCTAGCGCCAGCGTCACGAGCGTTACCGCTAAAAGAAATGCGGCTGCGACGGATCTGTTATTTGTCAGAAACCCTTTGATTTTCATCGATGTTGCTTTCCTTTTCTATATAAATTGGTCTGTGTTTGGTTTCCATGTACATCCTGCCGATGTATTCGCCCATGATGCTCAAAACAGCTGTGATCAATCCGCCAAAAAACAAGATCAGGCAGACGATCGAAGCATAGCCGGGAACATCCTTTCCCAAAATCAAGGTCTTGAGGATCTCGATGATCAGATAAATCGCAGCGCCTATTGTCGTAATGCCGCCAAAAACACCGATGGCTTTCAGCGGGGAAGCGGCAAAATCGATAAACCCCGCGATGGCATATCGCAAAAGTCCCCAAACAGACCACTTGCTTTCGCCACGGATGCGCATCACGTTTTCGAATTCGATCCACCTGGTATCAAATCCCACCCAGGCGAAAATACCCTTGGAAAAGCGCTGGCTTTCGGGCATACTGACGATGGCTTTCACCATTTTCTTGTTCATCAGGCGAAAGTCTACCGCTCCATCGAGGATTTCGATATCGCTATAGCGGTTCATGATTTTATAAAAAGCTCTTGCGAAGACGCTCCGTATCCGCGGTTCGCCTTTGCGGCTCACTCGTCTCGCCGCACAGCTATCGCATTCAGTGTCTTCCATCGTGCGGATCATTTCTTTGATCAGATGCGGCGGGTGCTGCAAATCGGCGTCTATGATAATGGCGTAGTCCGATCCGTTTCGCACTGCCGCCTCAAGGCCGGCATACATGGCCGCTTCCTTGCCGAAATTGCGGCTGAAAGAAATGTATTTGACGGGCAGGGCGGTGTTCAGCATGCCAGCCGTTGACCCGGCATCGGAGCTGTCGGCGACTAAATCATCGTCATTGCACTCGATAACTTCCGACGCACGACTGCTTAATTCTGCATCGGAGCTGGCGGCTGCGCCGCCGTTCTTTCCGCGATCAACCCCTCCATGATTCCCAGAGCCAGCATTTACCCCAGCTGCAATTTCCTTGATCTTCTCCAGCGTACTGTCCATGCTGCCATCATCTACAAAAATATAATGAAAACGATATCCCTCGATATCCGCTGCCACACGCTGAACCTCATCAAAAAAAAGATCGATATTCTTCCCCTCGTTATAACAGGGAACGATGATATCTACTGTTTTCAGTTGTCGGCATTCTTCATTCGTCATTAATCTTTCCCCTGGCATTTTTGCAGCGGCCAATCATCGCCCGCTGCGGTTCGCGACGGATGTCTGCGCCAGCCTGCCGCCGAATCCATCGCAGTCCATTGCGTCAGTTCACACGGCAGCCTGCTAACGAACTGCCCGACTTTCCTTGCAGTCCAGCCGCTGAAATCTGTCATGCTTTCTCGAAAATCGCCTATTCTTTTTTTAACAGTTGCGTTTTTCAAAATTTGATTGTTTTTTCCGGGATCAATTACTCTTTCTCGGAAAATTGAATATGCATACCCTTAGTTTGCACGATATCATCATTTTTGTCAATCAATGCCGCTTCCAAACCGATATCGGGATATTTGCCCTGTATCCGCTCGATGAACTGCAACGCCTGCTCCTTTCCCAAAAGCAGGCATGTGGTCGACACCGCATCGCAAAAACCGGACTGCCCTTTTTTCGCTGTGATCGTCACCGCCTCCAGGTCGGTTTCCACCGGATATCCCGTTTTCGGATCGAGAATGTGATGATACAGCACGCCGTCCGCCTCAAAGTTTCTCTCATAAATACCCGAAGTTACGACAGTGGCATCCACTGCCTCAATCGTTCCCACAAGCTCTGTCCTGTCAGAGAATGGTCTTTCAATACCGATGACCCACGGCGTATCCTCATCCTTTTCTCCGAGGACGACCACATTCCCGCCCAGGTTTATCACGGCGCGTTCAATGCCCCTTTCCTCCAAAAATTCCGCCGCTCTATCCGCAATATAGCCTTTGGCGATCCCTCCGAGATCCAATTGGGTGGACGGGTTTTCCAGGATCACGCCGCCGTCTTCCACCAAAGCGCCCTGATATCCCACGCTCGGAAGGGCTTCTGCGATTGCCGCCGCATCCGGCACTTTTGGATTTTCTCCTTTAAAATCCCACAGATTATTGACCGCACCGATGGTAATATCAAAAACGCCGCCCGATTCTGCGGATATCCCATTCGCCATATTAATGACCGCGATCGTTTCATCTGAAACATCTGTCCACTGCCCGCCGCTCTGGTTAATGCGGTCGATGTCGCTGCCGCTCACGGTCTTGCTGAGCAGCTTTTCATACTGATGAATCACCTGAAATGCATCCTTTGCAAGGCCCTCTGCAGCGTTATAGCTGATATCATCATAAATGGTGATTTTGCAGGAGGTATCCAGGCAAAAATCAGTTTGTGAAGGCGGTTCTTTCTCCCCACAGGCAGAATGTGCTATAATGATAAATACCATAAGCGTTATCATTAGGATAAATTTTAATGCAAACGGCTTGTTTGCAGAGCCAAAAGCCCATCCCTTTCGAGCGGCGGGCTTTCGGCAAACGATGTATTTCATAATATCTTCCTCCGGAGGTTTTCATGATAAAAAAAGCTGATATCATACTGGCTGCTGCCCTGATCGTCATCGGGCTTGCCATGTCATATTTCTTCTCGTCCGGCTCATCCTCCGGCCAGGAGCTGCTGGTGAGCTGTGGCGGGGAGCGTTTCGGTTCTTATTCCCTGCTCGAAGACCGGGAAATCGTGATCGAACGAAATGATCATATAAATAAGATTACCATAAAGAATGGGATTGTTTCAATGAATTTTTCTGATTGCCGCGGCCAAGATTGCGTGCAGCAAGCCGGTATTTCCAAGACTGGGGAAAGCATCGTCTGCCTGCCCAACCAGGTCGTGCTGGAAATCACGGGCGGCAGCGCAGAATACGACTCAATTTCAAGGTAAGAAAATGGCGCGGCGGCGCACAACCCCACACCATCGTGAAAATTCCACCGACCAGTCCTTCCAATCCAACCTTTCCACTCCCGACATGACTTCCATTTAATCCATCCGTATTACCCGGTCGCTAATATGATTTACCATCGGCAAATCATGTGCAATGAACAAAACCGTGAGATCGTTTTCGACGGCCAGCTTCTTAAAAAGATGCACGATCTGCGCCTGCGCCGATACATCAAGCCCGGTCAACGGTTCATCCGCTATGATGAAATCCGGCTTAGTGATGAGCGCCCTGGCGATAGCCGTTCTTTGCCGCTGCCCGCCTGACAATTCATAAGGCTTACGGCTTGCCATGCTGGCAGGAAGCTCGACAGCACACATCACCTGCGCCACTGCGTCCCGGCAATGAACAGCGGCTTGCATTGTCCGCATCGCTTGTACTGCCACAGCATCCTTCTTCATAACCCGCCCCGCCATGCGCGCCAGCCAGCGGCGCTTTCCCGCCGCGATCCGCAACGGTTCGGCAATAATTTCTTCAATCGTCATCCGCTCATTAAAAGCCGACTGCGAATCCTGAAAAATCATCTGGAGATTACGCGTACCGATTTCAATGATACCTGATTCAAATGGTTCAATCCCCATAATGCATCTCGCCAGCGTGGACTTTCCGCACCCGGATTTACCGATAAGCCCGACGATTTCCCCACGGTAAATATCCATGTTAAAATCATCAAACACGGTATGTTGATATGCCTTTCCCACCAGAAAAGACTTGCACAGATGCTGTACTGAAAGCATTGGTTTTTCTGTCAAGACCTGCCCTGTTTGCGGCAGCGGTTTCGTCTGCGCATTTCCCGCCGCCGAAATCTCATCCCTGCCGCCAAAATATGCCTTCGAAAAACGCTTATCAGCAAGGCACTCGCAATGCTTCCCATGCTCCGAATCACGCTTATCGCTGCATTCCCTGTCCCCACGACAGCGCATCCCATGATGATGCCCCCTGTCCTTCTTATAATCAAGAAATCCTAACAGCTTGCGCGTATAAGCATGGGCCGGCGCAGCAAAAACATCTGCGACCCGCCCTTCTTCCACGATTACGCCATCCTTCATGATCGCCACCCGGTCAGCTACGTCCTCTACCAAGCTCAGATCATGCGTGATGAACAAAATCGCAACGCCAGTTTCCCGCTGGATCTTTTTCAAAAGCTGTAAAATCGCCTGCTGCGCATCTTCATCCAGCGCCGTCGTCGGTTCATCCGCCAACAAAAGCTTCGGCTCTCCCGCCAGCGCAACCGCAATCGCAATCCGTTGGCGCATCCCGCCCGAAAACTGGCCAGGCCGCTGATCATACCGCTTCTCTGCCTGCGGGATCTGCACCATTTGCATCAGCTCCAGCGCCCGGCGCTTTGCACTTTCTTTAGAAAAACCTTGATGAATTTGCAAAACCTCAGCAATCTGCGCGCCCACGGAAAAAGCAGGGTCAAGAGATGTCATCGGATCTTGAAACACCATCGCGATTTCCCCACCCCGCAGCCTTTGCATCTGCGTCTCACCAGCCAGCAGCAAATCCTCGCTCCCAAGCAGGATTTCACCCCGGCGGATTCGCCCGCTTCCACACAAAATTTTCAGCATACTTTTGCAAAGGACGGTTTTCCCGCATCCTGACTCGCCCACCAAGGCCAGCGTTTCGTGTGCATGCAAAGAAAGTGACACGCCCTTCACGGCGGTCAGTTCCCCGCTCGGATTTTCAAAGGATACTGTTAAGTTGTTGATTTCGAGCAAACTACTCATGTTCCGTTATTTCCCATTCGTGAATATTCCAAAAGATACCTACGCCATGATGCCCCAGCACGGTATCGGCCGTAATGCCTGTAATTTCAGCACGCCCCGCATAAATAGCATCGATATAAGCAATGAAGGTGTATGCGGGATCAGCCGCCAGCGTTTCCTGAAAATCCGCATAAAGCGGCTTGCGGATTTCGGTATTTTCCGTCTGTCTGGCTTCCGTCAATAGCCGATCCACCTCTTCATTGGAATACCCGTTGTAATTCGCGCCTTTGCCCGTGCCGAATACCTTGTATGTGTGATCGTCTGGATCAAACGGGCTTCCCCAACCGATGAGAAACGCATCCTGCCCCTCCCAGTCGATCTCGGCAGGCGTCTCCACCTTTACAGCAACCCCGATGTCCCCCAGGTTCTGGGCGCAGATATTCGCCATATCGATCCGCACCTGGTCGCCCTGACTGCAATCAATCGTAAAGGAGAGCTTTGTCCCGTTTTTTTCGTAAATTCCGTCCGTTCCTTTCTTCCAGCCTGCTTCCTTGAGCAAGCGTTCCGCCTTTGCCGGATCATAATCATACCGCTCGATCGCATCATTTCCATAAGCGCCCATCTGCAACGGCGAGTATGCCGCCTGTCCATGCCCCAGCAAAACACTGTCGATAATGGACTGCCTGTCGATGGCATAGCTCAAAATAGCAGGCAGTTCCCGGTTGTTTTTCCACAGCTCGTTATTGAAATTGTACATGATGCCCCGATAATCGGCGGTAGTCATCGAATATACGCGGAAATTTTCGTTTGCGGCAAAAGTCTTCTCCGCCTTCGGCGTAATCTGTGCAAAATTCAATTCGCCGGATTCCAGTTGTAACGCCCTCGCGTCGGTGTCTTCCACGATTTTAAACACGACAGTATCAATCTTTGGCTCGCCTTGATAGTAATCATCGAATTTTTCCATGGTAATACTCTGTCCCATATCCCATTCTACCAATCGATACGGACCTGCCCCGACTGGATTTTGGTTAAATGCAGCAGTCGTAATATCCTCGCCTTCCAAGATATGCTTCGGCAAAATTCCGATCGCCAGATAATCCGGCATGGCGGCATTCGGCGCATCCAGCTTAATATTGACATGCGTATCGTCAATCACCTCCACGCTTTCCACATCCTCAAAATTGGATGCATTTTCAGAACCGTTATCCGGGTTCATTACTGCCTCAAGCGTAAATTTGACATCCTCGGCGGTCAGAGGCTCGCCGTCGTGAAAGGTAAGCCCCTCCCGCAACTGGAACTGATACGTATTCGTCGCTTCATCAAAGCTCCACTCCTCTGCCAGTCCCGGCACAACGTTATTTTCTGCATCATGGGCAGTCAACCCCGCAAAGAGCAGAAGGTTGATTTCCCCGTGTTCATAGAGGGCGGGGTTGATGGCAGTATAATCGCCGCTGCCATATATGAGCGCACTTTCCGTATTTGCCGTTTCTTTTCCTGCCCCGCATCCGCAAAGTGCCATGACAGCCGCCACAGCGATGAAAAGGGGCAATATGAAAATTCGTCTTTTTTTCATCATGTTTTTCCTTACAGCCTTCATCTTAATCACTCGTTCCTTTCATTTCGTCATAAACAGAAGTGAAAGATCTTACTTCTCACACTAATGTTTCTTTTCTATCCGCTTTATTTGCCGTCTTATCTTCTCTTGCCTGATTTGAATCAGCCGATTTTTTTGCCTTTCGTGTTCTGTTTCGAACTGATCTGTCCTCCTCCGAGCAATCTGCTCACGCCAGCTTGCACCATATCTGGGAGTTCACTATTTTCCGGCTCAGCCATACATTATTAACTAAAGCAAACGCCCTCTTCTATTGTAAACTCGCATATACTCACCGATCTGCGTAATGCAAAGCAGCGTTATCACCAGAAACGCCCCCGGAATGACGAGCATCCACCAGGCACCCGTCAGCATTGCCTTTTGCGAGAGGGACAAGAGACTCCCCCACGAAATGACCGCAGGCGGAAGCCCCAGTCCCATAAAACTGAGCGTTGCTTCCATCGCAATCGTGCCGCCGATATTCGTAACCACCATGAACATGATCGCCGACAAAAATCCGGGCATCAAATGCTTTCGCAGGATATAAAAGAAGCCCGCGCCCATCGTCCGCGCCGCCATGACAAATCCCGCATTCCGCAGCTGCCTGACTTCACTTCGCACCATCTTGGCGATTGGCATCCAGCCAGTAATTCCAATGACGACCGATATGGAAAGAACGGTCGCCTGCCCCCAGATCGCTTGCAGAAACAAAACCAGCAAAATTTGCGGAATGCTCATGAGAATTTCACTAAACCGCATGAACACATCGTCTGCCCGGTTCGAAGCTAGCCCCGATGCCGTCCCGTATACAACAGCAATCGCAGTGGAAATAGCAGTTGCTAAAATCCCCACAGTGATCGAGATCCTGCCCCCATACCAGATGACCGAAAACAGATCCCTGCCCAATGTGTCCGTACCGAATAAATGCGCCGCAGACGGCGCGCTGCTTACCTGATCCAGCATCATGCGCGCGGGATCATAGGGAATGAACAATTCGCAGCACAAGCATCCCGCTATGATGATGACCAATACTGAAACAGAGAAATACGGCCGTTTTTCATAGGGCATGATGTATATTTTGCCTTTTCGTCCGCCCTCATTGCCGCCGCTTCTTTTCCATTTGCTTTTGCGGCTTTCAGGCGACCTGCCCGGCGAGCCGATGATCGCGCCTTTGATTTCCGCGCCCTTTCGGATCACAGCATCCGCCCCCTTTCTGCCTTCATGCCCGGATCAAGCTTTTCGCTAATGATCTGCGCCGCCATGTTTGCGATAATGACGATAACACCCGTGATCAGGCAAACCAGCATCAGCATATTGTAGTCGTGGTACTGTGCGCTTTCCACGCCGAGCCTTCCCAGACCCGGATAAGAGAACACCAGCTCCACCACATAAGCACCGCCCAGAAGGTGCGGTAAAAAGATGGCCATAATGCTGATTATTGACGGCAGGATATTTTTCAGGCAATGCTTATAGATAATCTGCCGCTCACTGAGGCCTTTTACCTTGCAAAGCAGCACATATTCCTTGCTGATTTCATCTGACAGCTTGTTTCGCATCAAATAGGCGCAGTACCACAGGTGCGAAATGACGATCGCGCTGACCGGCAAGATCAGATGCAAAGCCCGATCCCAGAGAAGATGCAAAAAGCCCGTCCAGGATTCGCTGGCTGCCGCAGCAATGCCGACAGAATTCGCGCCGCTCTGCGGAAGCAGGTTGAGGTTGACTGCAAAAATCAATATGAGAATAAGGGCTGCAAAAAATTCAGGAATGCTGCTTGCCGCCACGCCTGCTTTGCAAATCAGGCGATCGACCGGCCGCCCTTCATGCTTGACGCAAAAAACTGCCAATAGCAGCCCCAGCGCAAAAATCAAAAGAAAGGAAACCCCCGTCAATGCAAACGTATTGCCGCAAACCTGCCTGATCACATCGACGGCCGGCTGCTTATACTGATAAGAAATACCGAAATCGCCGCAAAGCGCACGGCTTATCCAGTTTATATATTGGGTGATGAGGGGAGCATTAAGCCCCAGGCGTTCCTCAGCTTCCGCAAGCTGATGCTGTGACATTCGTTCTACCGATTCCCCATAATAAGCGCGGAGCGGATCTCCCGGTGCAAGCCGCGAAATAAAAAATACCAATAGTGACAAGACAAGAAGAGACAACATTAACTGCCCCAGCTTTTTCACAATATATTTTATCGTTTCCCTGCGTTTCATTCTTCTCTCATCCATGGATCTGCATTCCTTTATCTTGCTCTCTGCGCTGCATCGCTTTTTCTTTGAATTTGCGGTGCGCCTATGGCAAACCCCACAGCACTTGTCCTAAACACGATCGTCTATAGAGTAAATTACGGCAAATGCTGCCATTTTGCTGCTGTTAAGTAACCGCTGCCTGCAAATTGATGCCAAACGAAGCGAAACTTCGCCAAATATTAGGAACTGCCCGCACCGTAGCTCTGACAGTAATACTTTATAGCCCCACATAACAAAACCACGAAAAAATAATGCCGCTTGCGGGCAATGTCCTTCAATCAAAAAGTAGAATGAGACATCACCTCTACGTCATTCACCTTCGTGGTTTTATGTTTGTGCTTCCTGCACGGTTTCTTTGTAGTATTATACATGAAAGGAACACTATATGCAAAGGTTTTTTGCATATATATCGAAACCAGGCAATCCACAGGCATAAGACAAAACGCCAGCGGGCGGCACAAAGCCGCTGAAAAAGATTTCAGCAAATTGCAGCAAACCGCTTCAAAAACTTTCAGCGAGCAACAGCAGAACTGACTGACAGGACTAGCTGAAAAGGATTATATCCAATTACAGCTTTCATGAAGTATCTCATCTATTTTCATATCCACTGCCTTGATTGTGAGAGGTTTTCTTTTCGATTCGTAGGTAATAAAAAGATTTTTTCCAAAGTAAATTCCATGCCTGGCGTATTGTTCCAGCTTTTTCAAATTTGAAAACACATATTTTTCATCATCAATAATACCAAAATGCTCCCAATAAATGACCCTTCTGCGACGCTCATGCAATATTGCAAAATCAGGATATACTTTCCGGCATCCAAGCCTTACTTCCGATTCATAGCGAAATAAAATGCCTCTTTCCTCCAAACGGCTTCCTATCATCGCTTCTGACTTTGAACGCGTGCAAATTCCTCCTGCGGTATAATGCGGTGTATGGATATCCATAGGGTTTGACCTGTACCGTGCTTTCATCCATTCCTCCACGTTAATATCCTGGTCTAAAAACACATTTACACCTACCAGCCCCTTATATTGTACCGGCAAACTCCGTTCGATCAACTTCGGATCATACAATTCATCACTTTTCAAAAAATTCTTGCATGATACAATTCTTTTTTGAAGCAGTTTCATGCCCTTTCCCATATACCGCCGCCGTTTCAACGCAAGTACCAGCCGCCATTCCTTCTTTGGCAGCATTACTTTGTATTGTCGGCCGCCTTCTCTCGTATATCGATATAAATTTCCCTGTCCATCCTTTGCAAGCGACCCTTTTGGCAACGATTGGTATTCCTTATATAGTTTCGCATATAGCGTTTCATAACGGATTAATTCTTCCTGCATAAAATCGTGCATCGTTTTTTGGCGATCCATGTCGTTTTCCCCTCTTCTTGTTGATCCTGTTTTTACATAAGGCGTTTGAGACTATCTTTTTTTGCAAAGCGCTATACTAAATTGGCTGGTACCGCAAAATCATATTGGGTAGATATTTTTGCAAAATATACAACTGTTATACGCAAACTAAATGATGAAAGGGTTGCATGATACCTGCGCTTTTCATTTCGTTGTATGCGAAGCTTTCGTTTTTGCATTATTCTTATTTTGCCTGCATTTATTCACTATTTTTTCTATTCTATTTTCATGGAAAGCTTCACTAAATTTTGTTTAACTCTATGCATGGCTTTACAGCTCTCTAGTTTTCTTCATAAATGGCTTTGACAATTTTGATTTTCCACCATACACAACTCCGTTAGCTTCTATTTAGTCAATTTTATACGCATCTTTTCTTCCATTTTATTCCATATTTGAAAAGTTCGCAAGTAAAATTTGTAAATATTTTACAAATGTGATTTTTTGAGTAGCAATCATAGTTTTTTCGCTGACTGCTACTCTAATTGCAATGGTTACAGGAGTTCAGTCCTATGTAAAACCAATAATCCAGCGCACGCCACCCGCTAAAATGCCGCAGCTATTGAAAACAAAGTAGCAATCCATAAATTTGATAGCATTGCTACACAATTTTCGCCAATTCCAAAAAATGATTGACTTTTCCAAGCCTCAAAAGATCCACTCAACACCCCTCTTCATTCCCCACAAGAAATTTATGTGATTGGTCACTGAAAATTCAATTCATTTTATTAATTGGACTTGTCAATAAAAGCGCAGTGATATGCTATCATTGATTGATGCATTTATTGACTCCATTTAAATGATAACACTCCAATACGGCCTGTATCCTAATTTCAAAACTTCAACTGAATTCACTACTCTAATGCTGCCCGCTCCCAACTAAATGAGCTTAGATTATTTCCTTGATGCCACGAATCACTTTAAAGGGCTTGTTTTAATTTATCACTTCAATTTCGCTATCCCTGCAATTTGATTTAATTCATTGCTCTGATTCCACCCCGTAAAAATCTTAGTTTAATTTCTTATCCTAATGCTGCCCCATTCAAAAACTTGACTGATTTGCTATCCCCATGCGCCAAGATATGCTAGAATAAGAATTATGAATACGAACAACAGCACAAAAAAAATAACCATTACCGCCCTGCTGGCGGCTCTGGCGTTGATATTTTCCTATATCGAGGTACTGATTCCGTTTAACCCTGCGATTCCGGGAATCAAGCTGGGAATTGCTAATCTGGTAATCCTTATCACGCTCTATTATTTAGGCGCAAAATATGCGTTAATTGTTAACCTGGTCAGGGTTCTTATTGCCGGGCTATTGTTTAACGGGCTGTTTGGCGTAGCCTATTCCCTGGCCGGTGCGCTTGCCAGCTTTCTCATAATGATTTTGCTGAAAAAGACGAATATTTTTTCCGTAACGGGAATTTCGATAGCAGGCGGCGTCGCTCATAATTTCGGACAAATACTGATAGCGGCATTCCTGGTATCTAACCTTAAAATTTTTGTCTATTTTCCAGTGCTTATCATCTCCGGCGTAGTTAGCGGCGCGATCATTGGAATTGTGGCGCACTTGATCCTAAAAAGGCTTCCGCAAAACGCTCTCATCAATTAGAAGTTCCATCCCTTTACTGCGTTTTACAAAAGGCACGATACAAAACTTCGCGCATATGTCAAAACCGGCGTGACTTCCGTCACACCGGCTCTTTTTTACATGAAATGAAGTTCACTTTCTTCTCACCAGCGGCCTGCCTTGCAAGCCGCATCCAGCCTGCAAACCACCCGCGTAGCCTAGCCTACGCTTCAGCCGCCTTGGCAGCCTGCTCCGGCTTCTTTGCCGCAACCGCTTTTTTCCTATAATTCACGATCGCGCCAGTTGGGCATTCCTTCGCGCAAAGCCCGCAATTCTTACAAGCATCCAAATTAACGGACGCCAGGTTATTCTCAACCTTAATTGCTTCAAACTTACATGCCTTCTGGCACTTCATGCAGCCGATACATCCATTTTCACAGGTCTTTCGCGTCACCGCACCCTTATCAACAGACTTGCAGGCAACGAAAACCATCATCTTCTTCGGCACGAGATCAATCAGCTCATGCGGGCAGACCTTCGTACATGCACCACAGCCGACGCACAGATCCCTGTTTACCATTGCCACACCGTTTACGATCCTGATCGCATCGTAGTTACAAACCCTCTGGCAATCACCCAGACCCAGACAGCCATGCGGACACGCCCAGTTGCCTCCATAAAATGCGCTGGCGCTCCTGCATGAATAAATCCTGTCAGCGTCCATAATCTGCTGTGTAACGCCGAAGTTACCCTGGCACATAACCATAGCGGCCTTTTCTTCCACGTCCCCGGCTTCCACGCCCAGAATCCCAGCAATCTCTACCGCCAAATCAGCGCCGCCTACCGGACATAAGTTCGGACTCATATCCGGATCATCACCAAATGCACTCGCATAATCATCGCACCCCGCAAATCCACAGCCGCCGCAGTTTGCGCCTGGAAGCGCTTCCCTGATCGCTGCAACCTTTTCATCCACAGGCACGTACATCAGCTTGGATGCAATGGTAAGGATGATACCAAAGATTAGGCCCACTGCTGCTACGATAATAGCAGGCAATACAATTGTTCCCATATGTATCCTCCTCTCCTAACCAAATATACCGTCAACTACACCGGAAAATGCCATAAAGGACATCGAAAGAATCGCTGCTGCCACAAGCGTAATCGGGATTCCCTGCCAGCACTGCGGAATGCCCTTGCAATTTTCAAGCTTCTCCCGAAGTCCTGCAAACAGCACCATCGCCAGCAGGAATCCGATTCCTGCGCCGAGTGCGCAGACGATCGCTTCCAGATAATTATAACCTTCTGTAATATTCATGATCGTAACGCCCAGCACCGCACAGTTTGTCGTGATCAACGGCAGAAATACGCCGAGCGACTTATAAAGCGGCGGCATATACTTCTTGAGTGTCATTTCCACAAGCTG
>CAJUEB010000020.1:4716-18716 GCA_910585135.1 uncultured Eubacteriales bacterium | reverse complement strand
AAGAAAAGAGGTAATTGCTATGAGAAAGAAGCTCAACTTAACAGAGGGTATTTTCCCGATGCCAGTTTTGATGGTGGCAACCTACAACGAAGACGGAAGCGTTAATGTCATGAATGCTGCCTGGGGCACGATGCAGGAAAGGGGCAATGTGGTGCTCAAGTTATCGGAGACGCACAAGACCGTACAGAATATTAAGGCAAAAGGCGCTTTTACGGTAAGCATTGCCGATGCAGCCCATGTCGTAGAAGCGGATTATTTCGGTGTTGAATCGGGCAACAGGGTTGCAAATAAATTTGAAAACAGCGGCCTTACCGCAAGCAAAGCCGAAACCGTGGATGCGCCTGTCATCAATGAATTTCCGCTTTGCTTAGAATGTGAATTCATTGAATATCAGGATAACGAATATGGCTGCGGCGTGATCGGCAAAGTGATAAACGTTACAGCAGATGAAAACGTCATGGTTGGCGATAAGGTCGATATATCACTGGTGAATGCGATCGCATTTGATCCTTATACACACGGCTATTATAAAGTGACCGAACGGGTAGGGGAAGCCTTTCAAGACGGCCTACAACTTAAAAAATAATTCGGATGCGGCAAGGTCGCCCAGAAATGGGAGGCCTTTTTTGATGAAAGGACTTCCTTGCAAAAATAATACCATGCCACTTATTTATATCCAAAATCAAAAGTATGCTATTGACTTTAAATGAATAATGTGCTACTTTATTTGGGGAAGGAAGTGTAACGAATGGACGATAAATCTTGTGGTGCACTTATCAAACAGATTAACAGTGCGTTGGAGAGAGACGCAAATAATGCCTTGCGGAAACGAGGCCTGACCTTTGCACAGATGTCCGCATTGCTGGCAATCCGTGGTTTTCCAGGACAGAGAATTTCTTTGAAAGAATTAGAAAAAATACTCCATGTAGCACAGTCTACGACTGCCGGAATCATTAACCGCCTGGAGCAAAAAGGGCTGGTCGCAGGATTTGGCGATCCTGCGGATAAACGGATAAAACTTATTCAAATAACACCGCTAGGCGAGGAATACTGCTGTAATGCCGAACAGAATATGCATGAAGCAGAGGAACACCTTTTATCTGGGTTGACTGAAACAGAGCGAAGCATTTTCAACAGTTTACTCCAAAAAGTCAGTATTACCTTAAAATAATGCCCGTTCATTAGGATGGGCATAAAAAATCGGAATATTAATAGCATACTATTAATATTGTGCTTTCAAATTGCGAGGTGAAACTATGGAAAGAAAAAAATCTTTAGATGCTTTTAACAATATGCCTGTTCCGCAGGCTGTTATGAAAAATGTCATTCCTGCAATGGTTGCTATGCTTATGGTACTGATTTATAATCTTGCGGACACCTTTTTTATCGGGCAAACACATAATGCTTATCAAATTGCAGCCGTGTCATTAGCAACCCCTGTCTTCTTAATGTTTATGGCAGTTGGAACAATTTTTGGCATAGGCGGGACATCCGTTATTTCACGGGCGGTGGGGGAGGGGAAGGCAGAGTATGCAAAAAAAGTATGTGCTTTCTGTATGTGGGCTTGTATTCTCGTCGGAATTGTAATGAGCGTTTTGTTGCTAATTGGCATGGATTCGATTCTATTGCTGATTGGAGCAAGTGAAGATACATGGGAATATGCCGGAAGCTACCTTACGATTGTTTCATGTAGCGGTGTGTTTGTACTCATTTCAAACTGCTATTCCAATATTTTACGGGCAGAGGGTCAGGCAACGAGAGCCATGGTTGGACAAGTGATTGGAAACCTTTTAAATGTCATTCTTGACCCAATTATGATTTTAGGATTTGACTGGAATATTACAGGCGCCGCCATTGCAACCGTGATTGGAAATATAACAGCGGCTACCTATTATATCGCGTATTTCTTGAGAGGAAAATCATCGCTCAGTATTCGGATAAGAGATTTTTCGGTAAAAAACAAAATATGCAGCAATGTCCTTGCAATCGGAATTCCCGCTTCTCTTGCATCTGTTTTAATGAGCATTTCACAGATGATTATGAACGGACTTATGGCGGGATACGGCGATATGGCAATTGCCGGAATTGGCGTGGCCATGAAAGTCACCATGATTACAGGTATGGTCGCGATGGGGATTGGACAAGGGATACAGCCGTTATTGGGTTACTGCGTAGGTGCTAAGACATGGGAACGATACAGGAAAATCATGCGCTTTTCCATGTGGTTTGCATTTCTCCTTAGTTTGGCAATGACCGTTTTCTGTTACATTTTTACAAATCAGATCGTCAGTGTTTTTTTAACTGAGGAAAGTGCATTTGATTATGCCGTTCAATTTGCGAGGATTCTGCTTTCAACAAGTCCCCTATTCGGCGTGTTCTATGTTCTTACCAATGCTTTACAGGCTATGGGCGCAGCGGTATCTTCTTTGATCATCAATCTAAGCAGGCAAGGACTTATCTATATTCCGTCATTGTTTATTTTAAAAGCAGTTCTCAATGCAACTGGACTTGTGTGGGCACAACCTGTTGCGGACATTCTGTCTATCGGCCTTGCGGCTGGACTGTATGTCATAACATTTAGAAAAACATCACAAAAAGCTTAATTTCCGAGAAACCTGAAATTGCATGATCGGATTTCAGATACAGGAAAAGTGGTCATTTCGGCCACTTTTATCACTTTTTCAAAATTGGAAAATAGAAAAGCCTGTGAGAAGATTTATTCTAATATTTCTTTATCTTTTAAATATCCTTCCACGTATTTAATAAATGTAATGACATTTTCAATCTGCTCCTCAGCCTCTTCCTTGGATGCCGTAAAGAAGTCTTCATAATCCGCATGTTCTCTCATTTCTGATGCGACTTTGATGATCTTAGAGGCTTCTTTAGGAAAATCCCCTGTTTTGACATGATTTTGATTGAAATGTGCAATAACTCCGCTATGCTTGCTACTGTCAAATTCATCTAAAGCATTTACAGCCCTCAACCCATGAAAAACTGCATAATAAGAACGGTTCAATGCAAACCTGTACTTGCCTTCTCGAACACACATCTGGGCATTTTCTAAATCTTCCAAAGCTCTGCTATATCGGTATTTAGATAATTCCTTTATGCTGCCTGCCATAATACTACCCCTTCTTTCTTCATGTTCTTATAGAACGGTAGTACATCTTCCCATTCTCTAAATTTATCATAATCAATTCGTAAAACGGATAATACCTTATCACATTCCAGCTCCAAATCAACTACGAAATCAACCATATTGTCCTTCATGGTTTTGGTCTCGCCTGACTTTAAGAGAACTGCTATATCAATATCGGATTCTTCATTATCCGTTCCTCTTGCCACAGAACCATATAACACGATTCGTACAAGCAAATCCCCATAGATTTCAGTTAAGCCAGTTATTAACTTTTCAAAAATGTCACTTTTGCTCATTGTAACATCCCCCTTAACAATTATATTTTATCCAATTTGTAAAACAAATTCAACAACTCGATAGCTTCTGGGCATTCAAACATATGAAGCAGAATGAAGGAAACTCCACCTAACCCCATCACGCAATCCTAATAAAAAACTTCCCAGAGGATTTGACCTCCAGGAAGCTTTGAAATTGGTGCGCCTGGAGGGACTCGAACCCCCACGGTCTCCCACTAGAACCTAAATCTAGCGTGTCTGCCAGTTCCACCACAGGCGCATATCATAGCAATTATTTAATTTTATCTTGCGCCAGCCGTGAACCGGAAAGTATAGCGTGTCTGCGTATTTTCTCCAAACTTGTTTGGTTAAGAAAATACGACAGCAGCGAGACGCAGGCGAGCTGGAGTGCTGCATCGCAGCACGTTGCCAGTTCCACCACAGGCGCACATGAATAACACAAAATTTTATTTGATAGATTCAACGTTATTCAGTATATAAACTTCGCAGACAAAAGTCAATAGTAAATTTTTCCTTTTCTGGCGTCCTGCCACAAGGCGAATCTTTTCCATTCCGGGCATTTGGCAGATTACACAAACCCGCAAAGCCTGGCCAGATTGCCAAGCCTTCCTTTACATATGCTCCTGCTGTGCGATTACGATAGCATCCTCCGCGCTTTGGAATACATATTCTTCCCCAATTAAATCGATCAGTCCGCCTCGGCGCATTTCCTCCAATACCTTTGGCTGAACGCTGGTAAGATAAACCTCCGTGCCATTTGCTTCCAGCTCCTCCACCAGTTCCACGAGCGCTTGTATTCCAGAAAGATCTATTACCGGAACGCCACGCATGGACAGAATCAGCCCTTCCGTTACGCCTTCCTGCTCATACAGGGTTTTCGTCAGTTTATCAATCACAGCAAAGAAAATCGCACCAGTCAAATATGCGATTCGCACTTTTCCCGATAATTTCGGCAGCTTAATGCCGATTTCCTCAAGCCGATCCGATTCGATTTCGCTTACGGTAATATCGATATCGGTCAGTTTGATCAGAATTAGAATTACCGAGAATGCCACACCGATAATAATTGCCTGTGTCAAGTCCAGCACGACTGTCGCAGCCATCGTAATAAAGAATTTCATCATGCCGGATTTGAATTTATGATCGAATATGTAATGAATGTTCTTCCAGTCGTTCATACGCCATGCCGTCACGATCAGCACCCCCGCAAGGGCGGAAAGAGGAATCGCAGACATGACTGGAGCGAGAATAAACATAGAGAGGAGCAGGAAGACCGCATGAAAAATCCCTGCCAGCCTCGTTTCACATCCTGCCTTAATCGCAACACTGGTTCTGGCAATCGCAGCCGTCGCAGGCACGCCGCCAAAAAACGGAATCACGATATTGCCAATCCCCTGTGCCACGAGTTCTCGGTCTGCGTTAAGTTCTTCATCCTTCATCTTGCCGGCAGACGCCCCGCACAATAGGCTTTCGATCATGCCTAAGGCAGCAATGGAAAGCGCCGGGACGAAAAGATCCCAAAATTGGTCTGGGGAAAGCCCCGTAAAAGAAAGCCTTTCATCCAGGAAAATCGTCTGCGGGATTTCTCCCACGACTGCTACATCCAACTGCAAAAAATGATTAACCGCTAAAACAAGAATAATCGCCGCCAAAGAAGACGGGAACTTTTCATTGAGCTTTTTCGGCCACAGCAGCATGATCACAATAACCACGCAGCCAATCGCAACCGCTTCAAAATTAGGATGAAATCCATCGGTAAAATAGGAAATCACTTTCACGATCGCAAGATCGCCCTTTGACGTCACGCCAAAAAAATTATCAAGCTGCCCCAAGGCGATAATAATGGCAATCCCTGAAGTAAACCCAGTAATAACCGAAGACGGAATATAATAAATCATATGCCCGAGTTTCAGAATCCCTGCGATAATCAAAATAATTCCCGCTAAAAAACATGCCGTTAAAATTCCTTGCATACCATACTTGGATGCAAGCGTGACCAAAATAGCCGTCATCGCACCTGTCGGTCCCGAAATCTGAAACGACGCACCAGAAAGCGCACTGATTATGATTCCCCCTATGATGGCAGTAACAAGACCTGCTGCCGCAGTTGCACCAGAGCTGACGCCAAACGCCAGTGCCAACGGAAGCGCTACCGCCGCTACCGTCACGCCTGCCATCAAATCCTTGCTGAGCCGTTTCCCGTTATATCCACGAAACTCATGTTTAATATCACTCACATATTGCTTTAATAAGTTCATGTCTCCCCCATGTCTCTACTGAAATCATCCTTCCTAATCTATTATATATTGGTAGGAATTTTATTCAATGGGGGAAACCCTAACTAGTTTGCTGAATTTGCCGCTTTCAAAAAATTTTATATCCAGTAACTCTAATGCCCGCTTCAATAATACATCTTCATCGGGAAAATATAAACTTATGTGTCTTGTATATTACTTTTAATTGGAAGCGTTAAAGAATATTCCAATAGCCTCCATGCTCTGGTCCTTCCCGGGATATAATTTGCTTTTCCTTAAATTCTTTTAAATACCTGGCAATGGTTCGTTCAGATAACCCTGTAACCAGCTTAATTTCAGAAATTGAAATTTGGCAATTTGCATAAATCGCAAGTAAAATATTTTCTGCGTTTTTTCTCTTTTTGCCAGTATATGTTTTTAACTTATCTTCTATATTAAGTGCCTCTGTTTTCTTGTTTTCTATGCCGTTTTCTATGCCGTTTTCTATGCCATTTTGAGAATCACTGCCGTTTTTTCTATAAAAAATCACTGCAAAGCCGTATGCCTGCTGTTCAAATTGAACTCTGCATCCAGCCTTCTCACATGCAACAATAATTCGTTTTAGGCCTGTCGCGAAACTCTCCATATCTTTTGAATAATATAAAGTTCTAGTAATAAGCGGATTTCTCCTAACAGGCCTGGATCTCCCGGAAATAAACATTTCCGGCGTCAGTCCATCTGGAAACGGACCTGGATTATATATTTCAATTCTATTTTTAAAAATTGCCACCTCATTGCTCTGTCCCATATCAAACATTTTATGCCCGAATGAATTGATAATGGCCTCACGAATTGCTTCCAAAGGAATCTCTGGAATCTCTTTTCGGGATAGACCTGAACCGATCTCCACTTTCCAATCCATCGCATCTATAATATACTGTTCTGCTTTTTTAGCAAGCTCTATGATAGGTCCTGTAAATCTCCGAATATCTGTAAAAGTCAATCTTTCGTTTGACGCAAACTTGGCCATTTGCAGTTCGTTGATTCCACAGTCACAAAACAGCGCTGCTCCCGCATTACGCAAATATTTTCCCTGGCTTAATTCCAGTTTATCTAATACAATTTCTACATCAGTTTCATCAAAATCAATCCTTCCTGCTTCCTTCGCTTTTCTTAAATATTCTTTGAATGCTGCATCATCCACATCATCAATCGTATATTCAGAAATCTGCTGTTCCCACGCATATTTGATATTATCTCGTTTTCGCATCATTTCCTCGTACAAATTTTGATCCATCACCAAATCCTCATCGGCCACCCGAATTCTTGGAATATTATATGCAAAATATGGTCGGCGACTGCCTTCAAATTTAACCTTAACACAACTCTTGCTTCCAAATTTAATGATTGTAATTTCTGGGTATATTGTAGGCGCAATATGAGCTTTAACTGCTTGACCGATTTTACGCAATGTTTCATCTGTAATATCCTGCCCAACTACAGAGCCATCATTCTTCACCCCAAAATAGATTTCACCCTGCTGATGCTTATTCAAGATTGCTGCAATAGAAATAACAGCTTCCTTCAATTCCCCGGTACTCTTTTTATATTCTATCGTTTCGGTTTCTAAACCAATCTTTATCTGTGATGCAGTTCCCATATAGAATTCCCCTTTGATTACATTTATTTTAAAAATTATAACAATCTCTGTTTATAAATTCAATCTATTTTCATCCAAGCTTTATATGATACCTTTGAAAAGCTTTTTAGGAAGCCTTGGTAATTGTACCTACGTGAATTGTCCCCACAAATTAACGACATCATCCGTTGTACAAAAAAGACGCACAGCTTCAAACCGTACGTCTTTTCATCGTTTTCACTCCATCTTACGGCAAATAATTTTCAGGATTCTTTGGCTCGCCGTTCACCCTGACTTCAAAGTGAAGATGCGGACCGGTACTTCTTCCCGTATTGCCCGATTCTGCGATATGCTGCCCTTGGAATACCCGGTCGCCCTCGCTTACCAAGAGCTTGCTGTTATGCGCATACCTGGTTTCCATGCCATTCTGATGGTCAATCTTAACCAAGTATCCATATGCGCCGCTGTATCCCGCAAAGGTCACGACGCCGCCATCCGCCGCCATTACATCGCTCCCAACGCTAGTCGCCAGGTCGATTCCTGCGTGCAGCCTGCCCCATCTGTACTTAAAGCCCGATGATTTCGTATAGCCTCCCGACAGCGGCCAAATGTATTTACCGGAGCCGACTGAAGGCGGCCTTTCCTTGGTACCTACCAGTGTAATCTCCGCTACCGGCTTTTTCTTGACCGTCGTAACGAGGACATCTTCTTCAATCTGTTCCCCATTTACCAGGGTGATGCGGGAAGTGATTTCACTCAGTCCATTTTGCCCTTGTTGCTGCAATTCCGTATAGCCTTCATAGATATCAGCCGATTCGGTCTGCTGCGCCTCATAAGGCACTTCTTCCTCATACGTTACCGTTTCTACTGCTCTTACCGTCAGAATCGGTGCGATCTGCCTGATCACCAGCGTACTGCCCACATCCAGCGACTTCGGATTTACATTTTCATTATCTGCTAGAATTTCTTCCTCTGTCATGGAATACAGCTTAGCAATATCTGCCAAGGTTTCCCCCGGCACGACCTCATGCAGGGATTCCTTCTCACCGCTGGTACACAAAAGATTTACCATTTCAGCCTGTGAAAATACCTTATCAAGATCTGTATTACTCTTTTTCCCCTTTACGTCTTCAACAATCTCAACTTTTTCTACCTTCGCGCCTTCCATGCCACTCGTGTAGCGGTCTTCGATCTCCCGCAAAACCTCTCTGGCGACGTCCCTGCTTTCAACAGCACCAGCCTTCTTGCCATTTACATAGATGCCATATGCCTCAACATTGAGATTACCCATGTATGTAAGCCGTTTGAGAATATCCTCCGACGTATCGATTTTCACATCGCCGAGCGCAGAAACACGTTCAAACTCGATATCATCCCTCACATCAAGGATAACATCGATGCCTTTATCCTCCGTGAGCGCACCCTGCACCAAATCCGTAATGCGAAGCACGTCGTCTTTTTCCTTTACGATTCCCAGCGTTTTACCATTATAGGAGTACGCATAAGCAGTATAGTAATTAAACACGCCTGCTGCGCCGACCAGAGCCATCAGCACGACCGCAAAAGCCGTCAGCAATGCGACCTTATGCCTGTCGCAAAAAGCTTTTAAAAGATTGACTTTTTTGGAAAAGGCACTCTGCTGGTAATTGATCGCCTTTTGCTTCAGCGCCATATCCACATATGCCCTGGCTTCTTCCGTCCTCTTTTCCCGTTCTTCACGCAGCTCCTGTTTTTCCTGCTCGGTTTCTGCCTTTTTTTCCTGCTTGTCCTTGATCCCAATGAGATCGCGCAGTGAAACATTTGGCGTTTCCTTGATTTCCGTGTTAATGGTAACGCCCTGGACGTTTACGATCCCGCCGCCCAGCTCCGCATCCGCCTTGCTTTTTTCCTCCAGCCTTTTTTTCTCAAGCTTTGCGCGCGCGATCGCATCCCGTTTCGCTTTTTTGATCAGCTCCCGCTCTTCTGCTTTGCGAATCCGTTCCTCTCTCTTTTTCTTAATTCTTTCTTTTTTTGCTTCGCGCTCTGCCCGCGCTTTTGCTTCCCGTTCCTCTCTTTCAGCCTTCGCCCTCGCTGCCTTTTCTGCCCGAAAAGCATGCGCCTGCTGCTCCCGGATCAAATGCTCAACCAGTGATTTCTGTTTTCGCAGTTGTCTTTCGGCACGCTCCCGCTCTACGCTCTCAAGCCTTTGAGACTTCAGGTTCTCCAGCATTTCCGCCAGCTTTTCCTGCTCATTTTTAATCAAAAGCTGCTGCTTCGTAAGCCGCTCCTGTTGCTCCTCTGCCAGTTTGCCCGTATTGACATCCGCCGCATGGGATATCATTCCCAATGCGGAATCCTGCTCCTTTTGTGCGGAAAGAAGCACCTTTTTCGCGTTTTCCAGCTCAGCCACCTGCTTTACAGCCGTAGCTGTATCGTCAAAGAAGGAGGCCATTTCTTCCGCAGAAGCATACGCCTTGCCGTCGTGGCTTCCCTCCGCAGCAGCCTTTGCCGCCGCCGCTGCTTGCGCTGCCTCTTGTTCGATCTGTACCCTTCTCGCTTGCTGCTCTGCCTCTTCCTGTAATCTTGCCTGTTCCTGCCTTGCCCGCCGCTCCGCTTCCATCTCCGCGAGCGCTTTTTTCCTGGCAACCTCTCGCGCCTGTTTCTCTGCTTGAATGGCCTGTTGTCTCTTCTTTTCTGCCTCTTCTGCCATCATCGCGACACGTTTCTGCGCTTCTAAAACCCTCTGCTGCTCTTGCCTGGCTTCCACTTCCCGGCGGATCGCCTCTTCGCGTTTTGCCTGCTGCTGCTCCGCATCGCGCTTTGCCTGGTCTAAAATCGCCTGCCTTGCGGCAATGATTTCATCGGTTTCCTGTAAATATATCTGTTCCGCCGTTTTCGAAACGTCCTCTTTCGTCTGGGCAGGCTTTGAAACGGGTTCCTGTCCAGTTCCTGAATCGCTTTGCTTCAAGGTTTCAACGCTCCTGCGCAGGCTCACGATGCTCTCAAACATCTTTCGGGCATCCTCGTTTTGTGCGATGAATTCTTCCCTGCTCATCGGTTCTTCTGGCGTTACTTCCGGCGTTATTTTATTTTCTGTTCGTTCAATAGATTGATTTTTTCTCTTGTTACTTCTCCGAAGCATTGGCATCTTTCTCCTGTTTCAAGCATTCCGGTATCCTTACATTCCGGGCAGTTATATTTTACTTCCATATGGTCTACCTCAAATCCATTATCGGTAAGTAAAAAAGCTTTTTCCATATTTAATGCATCCATCCTGCTTTTCAGCTCATCCATAGCAGTCTTTCTGTCTGCCCGGTTGGAAATAATGATTTTAGACATCTCCGAGCTTAACGTGACCATCTCATCCTCTATTTCCCGAATTCTTGGAACGGCTTTATACACCTCGCGTCTTCGCTCCTCCGCCGCCTCTTCATTTTGGCGGCGCAGCGCTTCATAATATCGCATGATATCCCCGGTCGTCAAGTCTTTATCTGCACTTTTGCCGCCGATCGTTCCACCCTTTTGCAGCTTTTCATACCAGTTTACCAAAACCTTATTCACATAATTTATATTGGGATTGGTAATTCCCGATGTCTTGTCGCATGCTTCCAGCACTGTTTCAAGTGGAAATTCCATAGTCTCGAACCATGTCGCCATGATCCGCCGCTCCGCTTCCGTCGGATTTCTGGAAAGCCCCAGTGCCTGCAATACTCTTTTATATAAAAATTGCTTTTTATCATATTCGCTAAGATATTTTTCCAGGGAAATCACATCCCTGATTCCTTCGCCGGTCCACGCTTTCACCACCGCTGATATGTATTTAATGTCTTTTTTCTTTTTCTGATAGCAGTAGGAATATGCATAAGCGATGACTTCCGGTGTAGCACCAAAATCGTTGATCCAGGAAGCCACCTCCATCAGCTCCGTGCTGTTGAATATCCGGCCTGTCGTCTTCTCAATAGAAAGAAACATATCCTTGATCTGCTGATCCGCCATGAAGGATTGGATATTTTGATCCATATCAACAACGCTTTTGCGGCTGTTTTTCTCCCCGTAAAGCTGCTCTTTTAAAACCAAAAATTCGACATCATAATCGAATTTGTTATCGGATTTTTTATTGATTTTTCTGATAACGCCTGCTTTTTCCCAGTAATTCCAAGCCTTGCGAACGTCTTCATGCTCCAGGTCGAGATACCTGCCGATTTCTTCATTGCTGATTTCAACACCAAGCTCCGCATACATCAAAGCAAAGAGGTATATCTTGACGAAATCCCCCGGAGCGGCTGCCATATATTCGTTGATAAAAATATTTTCCACGCCCGTATCCAGCAGAAAATAATCATTTACTTTTTCTCTTTTAAAACCCATTGACCCTCCCCGGCAAAGAGATTATCCGCTTCCTGTTCATGTATGGTTTCCTGCGCTTCTGGCTTTAGATATGGTTGGCCGCGCTATCGACAAATCTCGTATACTTGCTTAGCCATGCGACCTTCACCGTTCCTGTTTCGCCTCGTCTCTGCTTCGCTACGATGACTTCACATTCGCCCGGTGTTTCCGTCGTATCGGGATTATAGTATTCGTCCCGGTAAAGAAATATCACCACATCGGCGTCCTGCTCGATCGAGCCGGATTCCCGCAGATCGGAAAGCATCGGCCGCTTATCCGTTCTTTCATCCGGTTTTCTGGAAAGCTGCGAAAGCACCAAGACAGGGCAATCGATTTCCCGAGCCAGTAACTTAAGGTTTCTCGATATAGCGGAAACCTCCTGCACTCTATTGTCGCTCTTACCTTCTGCACTCATCAATTGCAAATAGTCAATTACTACGAAGTCAAGCCCTTTCTCTGCCTTGAGCCTTCTGCATTTCCGTTTCATTTCCATGACGCTGATATCGCCCGAATCATCAATGTTGATATTCGCATCTGCCATTAAATCCATCGCATAATGAATATTTTCCCAATCACTTCGATCGACAGTACCACTTTTCAAATTTTTCATGCCGACCTTTGACTGCATGCTGAGAAGTCTTTCCCCGAGCTGTTCCTTCGACATTTCCATGCTGAAAATCAAAACAGAAGCGTTGCTTTTCAGCGCCGCATTCAGTGCCAGCGTCAATGCAAAGGCAGTTTTTCCCATCGCAGGCCTTGCCGCCAAGATAATCAAGTCGGATTTTTGCAGGCCTGACAGCTTTTCGTCCAGATATTTAAACCCGGTAGGAATTCCCGAAATACCGCCCTCAAGCTTAGAAGCCCTGTCTATCATGGCGATATTTTCAAAGAGGATTTCTTTAATATGCGTATATTCTCCTTTTTCCTTCTTCTGGGAAATTTCAAAAATCCGGCTTTCGGCATAGTCAAACATCTGAGCTGCGTCCATGCTGTTTTCGTAGCCTTTGACCACGATATCATCCGCCGCACTGATGAGGCTGCGCAGCGCCGCTTTCTCCGAAACGATTTTCGCATATTCCTCCGCATTGGAGGTAGTCGGCGTCCCCGAGCAAAGCGCACCCAAATACCCTCTGCCGCCGATCATGTCAAGCGTACCTCTTTTTTTCAGCGCTTCGGCTACCGTAAGATAGTCCACCGGCCTGTTTTGCCTGTGCAGCTCAAAAATAGTTTCAAAAATTTCCTTATGGTTTTTATCGTAAAAATCGCTTGCCTTTACGACGTCCACCACATCAAAGAGCGCATCCTCGGAAAGCAGGGCAGCGCCTAAAACCGATTTTTCCGCTTCCATGCTATGCGGCGGGATTCTTCCATCCATGCTCATCTCCTGTACACTAAACGGTTACCGTTACCTTTATTGACGCAGTTACTTCCGGGAACAGTTTAATTGTCACCTGTGTATCCCCTGTCTGCTTAATCGGTGCGGCCAAGTCTATTTTTTTCTTGTCTATTTTAATATTTTCCTGCTTTTGCAGTGCTTCTGCGATATCCTTAGAGGTAATCGAGCCAAACAGCTTCCCGTTTTCTCCTCCCTTGGACTGAATGGTCAAAGTTATCTTTTCAAGCTCCTTAGCCTGCTCCTGTGCAGCTTCCTTCTGAGCCTGATGTTTTTCCGCAGCTAACGCTTTCTGCTTTTCCAGGCTTCTGACATTGCCTTCGGTCGCTTCCTTCGCAAGCCCTCTCGGCAAAAGCATATTTCGCGCATAGCCGTCGCTTACCTTTACGATTTCCCCGGCCTTGCCAGTTCCTTTTACGTCTTTCAACAGTATTACTATCATTGATTATATCCTCCTAATGTGTCGTTTTTAAGAAATATGGTTTCCCAGTGCTTTTCTGATTTGTGTGAGAATTTCCGCTGGGGAGCAATCCACTTGTGCGCCTGCCGTGTTCAGATGCCCGCCGCCGCCGAACTTTTCCATCACGAGCTGAACGTTAAGGTCGCCCAGCGAACGGGCGCTTACAACGGTTTTTCCCCGTTCATTTATCCCTGCCACAAAGCTGGCGCGGACGCCTTTGATTGCCAGCAGTTCATCCGCAGCCTGGGAGTTGATGATCTGGGCGTTAGCGCTCTGGCCCGGAGATACGGACATTGCAACGCCATCCTGGTAAAATTCCGCATTAGCAACGCATGCGGCTTTAATCTTAAAATTCGCTGGGTCGGCTTGAAAATATCTTTTAACATTGGTCAGATCCGCGCCTGCCCGCCTAAGCCAGGATGCTGCTTCAAAGGTCCTCACGCCTGTCTGATTGGTAAAATTCAGCGTGTCGAT
>CAJUEB010000020.1:0-4706 GCA_910585135.1 uncultured Eubacteriales bacterium | reverse complement strand
CCTCACGCCCGCTTTAATGGAAAAGCGGTTTGTATCTACCATGATTCCTGCCAAAAGTGCATCGGCTTCCAGTTTCGTCAACACTTTTTTCTCACAGGCATATTGAACGATCTCCGTCACCAGCTCCGATGCTGATGATGCATAAGATTCCATATAAGAAAGTATCTGATTCGGCAAAACATCCTCCGCCATCCTGTGATGATCGATTACCACAAGCCTGTTGACTCGCTCAACAAGCTCCAGCGATTCAACAAGAGCCGGTCTGTGGGTATCCACCACGACCACAAGCGAATGTTCATCCGCATAGGAAAGCGCCCGTTCCGTTGGAATCAGATCATATTCTCCAGTCTGTTTGGCGTCTTCCACAAGATCGACCAGCGCATCATTGATGCTGTTGAGGACGATATATACTTCCTTTCCGACGCTCCTGGCAACCCTGTAGATTCCCAGTGCCGCACCAAAGCTATCTAAATCCGGGCTTTTATGTCCCATAATGAAAACCTTGGATGATTGAACCATCAGCATCTTCAAGGCATGCGCGATGATGCGCGATTTTCCTTTGAACCCTTTCTCTACGCTCTGCGAACGCCCGCCATAATATTCCAGGTTTCTGACATTTTTCACGACAGCCTGGTCACCGCCTCTTCCAAACGCCAGATCTAGCGCATCCTGCGCATAGCGTTCACTTTCCAGCAAGGTTTTGCCGCCAATGCCGATCCCGATGCTTAACGTCACTGGAAAATCTGTTTCCGTCTCGATCTCCCTGATTTCATCCAGGATACAAAACTTCTTTTCCACAAGGGTTTTATAATTTTTTTGGGTCAGGATCACTTCATACAAATGATCCCTGTACCTGGCTGACGCTGCGCCCAGCTTTTCCACCCAGGCTTTGATATGCCTGTCTATTTCACTGGAAAGCTTCAAATCCTTTTCTTCGCCTGCACTGGCCATAAGCTCGTCAAAATTATCGATATTGATCAAGGCAATACAAGGTTTTTCATCCTTATACAGCTCTTTCAGGTTTTCAAAGCTCGTTATATCGATAAAATACAGCATGATTGACGCCATTTCGCCTTCACCGACGAACCCCGCTAAGATTCGAAAGGCTTTTTCGTTTCGCTTGCAAACCAAGAAAGACCCATTTTCGGCAATTTCCACAAATTCAGGCAATTTAATCCCCGTGAGCGCAAAAATATCGCCGCCTATTATTCCATCATACTTAAATACTTCTGCAATTTTTTCATTGGCTCTTGTGATCTTCCCCTGTAAATTTATGATACAGGTTGGGACAATTGAGTAGTGCGCCAATAATTTCTCGATCCTTCCAACGTACATATTTTTCTCCTAATTTTACCTTATATTTCTTCCCTGAATCCTGGATTTTAGCCCCATCATCAGGTCAAACAGCCCAAGCAGAATTAAAAACAGCTTCCCGATGGAAGTTCCCCACAAAACGATAACAAAGACAATTCCTAACGCATGAGGAAGCCTTTTTAGATGAACGAACATCAATACCACGGCTACTCCCTGCAAGGAAAATACCAGATCAAACAAAAGATTGATATTGGCATATAACATCATATCGCCCACGATTCCCGTTTCCGTTAAAATCCATGTAAACAGATACATGAGCATGATAGCTGTTCCTGTTCCCCGTGAAAACGAAAATTCCCGAAACTTCGGCATCATCCTAACATCCTTATGCCGTTTCAAAAGCCTGCTTAGAATCAGGTATGCGATATAGGACACGACAAGTCCCATGAACATAATGCTTACTGGCAGCACTTGAAATGCGCTGTTATAAATCTGAACAAGCACATCCGCCCGCTCTGCTTCATTGATTCCCGCCATGTTCAGGGCTTCAATTACCATCGGATTTTTGGCCGCCTCCGTTGACATGAGCTTTGCCAGTTCCTGCAATTGGGAGTAAATGCCCGCTCCCGTCAAGGACGCCGCAATAAAGACGACCGCTGCCGCAGCCGATATAACGAGCGTTGATCTCAAAACAACCTTATATGGTGAATCGGTAGCCGTCTGAATCATTCCAGGCATTACGATAAAAGGAATTGCTAGCGTTAGAAAAAATATGAGCAATAAATACATCCGGCGTCTCCTAAAAATATTTATATATAATGAACAGTATACCATAAATTGATTGTTTTGTCTTCTACTAGATATTGTAGGTATTGTGCCGATGACACGAAAAAGCCGGACAAACGTCCGGCTTAAATGAGTCGTTAATCATTAGTCAGCTGTATAAGGCAGGAGCGCTACGATTCTTGCCCTCTTGATTGCCTTGGTAACCTCTCTCTGATGCATCGCACAAGTTCCCGTGATTCTCTTTGGCAGGATCTTGCCTCGTTCGGTTACATACTTTCTCAGCTTTTCAACATCCTTGTAATCTATCTTTTCCGTTTTATCTGCGCAGAATTGGCATACTTTCTTTCTTCTCATGCCGCCGCGTCTCTTGTTATCCATGATCTTATCTCCTTTCCTTTAGAATGGGATTTCTTCATCCTGGATGGCCTGAAAGCCTTCCGGAATATCATTGGAAGCCTGCTGCCGGTTCTGCTGGTAGCCCTGTGACTGCCCGCCGCCGGCTCTTTCATTGCGATCTCCCCACTCTAAGAATTCTACTCTGTCAGCCACAACATCCGTCGTATAGACCGTCTGGCCGTCTTTATTGGTATAACTGCCTGTCTGAATTTTTCCCTGGACGCCGACAAGCCTTCCCTTCGCCAAAAACCTTTCGCAGTTTTCGGCCTGCCTGCCGAAGACCGTCACCCGTGGAAAATCCGTCTTTTTCTCCTGTCCGGATCTGACAGGTCTGTCGATCGCTACCGTAAAGGTCGCTACTGCCATCTGGCTTTCAGAAATATACCTGATGTCAGGGTCTCTGGTTAATCTTCCAATTAATACTACGCTGTTCATGCCATGCCCCTTTTCTTATTTCTCATCCAGGTTGATAATTAAGTGCCTCATCACGTTGTCAGAAATCTTCAGTCTTCTGTCAAGCTCACCTGGCAGTGTCGGCTGTGCCTTAAACTGGATCACAACATAATATCCTTCAGATTTTTTCTGAATCAGATATGCCAGCTTTCTCATTCCCCAAACGTCTACATTCTCTACTTCACCTTCCGTCTGGATGATGCCCTTAACAGCTTCAATCGTTTCCTCTTTCACTGCGTCTTCCAATGTAGGATCAAGGATGAACATTACTTCATAATTTACCATTTTTTCACCTCCCTATGGACTAAATGGCGATAGGAGCAGCCTATCGCAAGGATTCTATGCAAAATTGCACATTTATATATTATACACGATGCGATGCAAAATGCAAGGATTATTTTCTGTCCTTACAGCACTGGAGGCTGCAAATTTCCCAGCACTGCCAGCATCAATTCATCGGTCATCACGATATTCCAGCCATAATAGCCGTCCTCCACCATCGGCACGAAAACGACCGTTTCCACCATCGCATCGCCAGCCGCCGCACCTTCGATCTGCTGCACATATAATTCAAGGCATACTGCATTTAGCGCATTCTTATCAGCGATTTCTTCCGTATAAAGGTTAGTCATCACATATTGATAAGATGCAGCGTTATATCCGTTCAGCACACCGCTGAAATCGTGATTGCGAATAATAATCTTCGCAACGGCTACATCATTCTTGCTGGCAATTTCCTCGATTTGATAGGAAAAGTCCTGAAAAAGTGCATCGTTCATCCTATCTATGACCGCCTCATCCCCTTGAACGTTGTTCAAAAAGTTCACGTAGGCGTTATCCATATATTTTTCCATCACCCAGGTCTTTTGGGCGTGAAGCCCCTCCATAAAGTCCGTTACCGCTTCCCTAGGCGTAGCGGATACCATCGTGACCACATTGCTATACATGATAATCGGCATAATCAAAGTAGCAATCATTCTAGCGAAATAAAGCATCTGTTTTACAAGGCCTTTCTTCATTTCAATAGTTGTAATTTTTTCCTGTATTCTTTATAATATATAAAAAATCACTATTTTTCAAGTATACGAGGTAATTTATGGATAGTTCCCAACCCATTGCAATATCCTTTGCACCTGCCAGAAAATCACCAAAAAGGACGATCCTGCTCATCTTGCTGGTCTTGTTGATCATCTGCCTGTCCGTGGCCGCATTTATGTTCGGCATCTATGCGACCGCTGAAAAAATGAGATCCGACGCTGCGGCCGCCAGCACTGCACTGACAAAAGAGAAATCCACTGCGGCAACAGACATCGACCTGGCTACCGCCTTGCGGACATCGACTGTAAACAATGTGATCGAAAAGGAGTCCTTTCCTTCCTATTCACTCGCGCAAATCCAGCAATTGGATGTCAGCCAGCCCAGCGGAGCGAATCTTTCCGATTTAAAGCTAGTCACACAGGGCGCACTGGTCGGACTTGAGGAATCTTTTCTAAAAGCGGAACAAGACTACGGAGTAAACTGTCTTTTCGTCATGGCGATTGCATCGATCGAAAGCGCCAACGGAACGATATGTTACAGACCAAATAATATGTTTGGCTACGGTGGAATCAGCTTTTCCTCAAAAGCGGAGTGCATCAATGTCGTATCTCAGGGACTTGCCACAAAATACCTGAAACCGGGAAGCAGCCTTTATTCTGGCAAAACGATATCCGATGTCAACAAACGATATGCAGCAAGCACGACCTGGGACGATAAAG
>CAJUEB010000019.1 GCA_910585135.1 uncultured Eubacteriales bacterium | reverse complement strand
GCCGCCGCCCAATACGAGCGATACGGTAGGCTTGGAAAGAGTCGCGATCATCTCTGCCAACGCAAGTCCAGCCTCCACATCGCCTCCCACTGTATTGAGAATCACCAAAAGACCCTTCAATTTCGGATTTTCTTCCACAGCGATGAGCTGCGGGATCAGGTGTTCATATTTCGTCGCTTTGTTATCCGCCGGCAATATGCTGTGTCCCTCCACGCTGCCGATAATATTGATATATTGTAAATCGCTTTCAAAATCTGTCCCAGTCGTAAGAAGTCCCAATTCTTTGATCAGATCTTTCGCGCTGTCTTCCTCTGCCGCTGTCTTTTTCTCGGTTTCCTGTTCTTTCATTTTCATATTCTCCTCCATTGTGTAATAAATATTATTAATAGTATTTGCGTTTAAGGAGTGTGTTATGCGATTAAGTGAAATCGGAAACAAAGAAATCGTTGATCTTTCAACGGGAAGCAACCACGGACAGTTATGGGATGCAGACATGTTATTTGACAAAAAAAGCGGTAAAATAAAAGCGGTGCTTGTCCCGTCGTTACAAAGCACCGGCCTTTTTAAAAAAAACTTTGACAATATGTGCGAGCTTCCCTGGGGAAACATCGTCATTATCGGAGAAGACATGATCATCTTCCAGTCACAGCCTTCCAGCGTTTAATCATTCAATTGTTTTGACCCGCCGCAGGCTTTCTGTAAACGGCGGCCTGCAAATCCCTTTATCCGTGACGATCGCTGTAATTAACCTGTGGTCTGTTACATCGAACGCCGGATTATAACACTTCACCTCAGGAAGTGCCATCGGCGTTTGATAAAATTTTTCCTTGATTTCCTGCGGCTGGCGAAGCTCGATCGGGATTGCCGCACCGCTGTGGCAATCTAAATCGATCGTGGATACAGGTCCAAGCACATAAAACGGAATACCATAATGTTTGGCCAGGATCGCAACGCCTGACGTCCCGATTTTATTAGCGGTATCGCCGTTCGCAGCCACCCGGTCACAGCCGACAAAGCAAGCCTTGATCCATCCGTTTTTCATCACCATGGACGCCATATTATCACAGATCAGAGTGACATCCACGCCTGCTTTTTGCAGCTCATATGCGGTAAGGCGCGCCCCTTGCAAAAGCGGCCGTGTCTCATCCGCAAAGACTTTAAAGTTCATGCCCCGCTCTTTTCCAAGAAGAATTGGACCGAGTGCCGTCCCGTACCGCGACGTTGCCAGAGGACCGGCATTGCAATGCGTCAAGATCCCATCCCCATCCTGGACGAGCGTCAAGCCATATTCCGAAATCGCCTTACACATCTTGATATCTTCACGGTGTATCCTGATTGCTTCCTGTCTGATCGCCTCTGCCAGATGCGCACAGTATGTATAAGCTGCATCATGCGCATGATCTGTCCGCATCGCAGCCTGCGCCGCCGCCAAAACCCGATCTACCGCCCAAGCGAGATTAACTGCCGTCGGACGGGAGGATTTCAGATAATCGCCATAGCGTTTCATCGTTTCTAAAAATATCCCATCAGCAGAGGAACTGTTACAGCCAGCAACAAGATCGGGCGCAGAACCACTATGCCCGGCTTTTGCATCAAACGCTTTCGCCTCGCCGCCGAAACCACCAGCAAATCCATCAGAATGCGCCGCACCATCTTTCATGCGAGCCGCCTCTGCGGCCGCCAAAACAGCCATACAGTAAGCAGCGCAAATCCCGATCGCAGGAGCGCCGCGAACCCGCAAATGAAAAATCGCATCATACATCTTTTCCGGAGTATCCAGCTCGATATACCTTGTTTCATTCGGAATCAGGCTCTGGTCAATGATGATGACCGCCTGCCCATCTTCCCGAAGCTTCACATTATCCGCATAAATGACAGTTTCCATTTCAGACAACGCGCCACGGTTCTCCATCACGTTATTTTCTTTCATCGCATTTCCTTTCACTCTTCGGATTTTCCGTCACTGATTGCATTCCTTTCACGCATCAAATTTCCTTTCCCCGCCGCGACTTATCCGCCAGCATCCCAAACAACAAAATGACCGCAAACACAATCAAATAAAAAAATACATCCATTTTATGAGACAGGATCGCCGCAATAATTATGATCACACAGCCCGCAACAGACAGGGCTGGCATAATAAAGCGTTTAAAAGCACCCCACTCTGTTTCCCGTTTCATCAGCATCAAAAAAATCGGAATATAAAACCCATAGATCGTGACAATCGGCAGCTCTGAGCTGTCGAAGCAAAACGGACCGAACCAGCCATCCGTCAAGTTTGCACCGTAAAAATACATGAGCCAGAAAGCGCATGCCAGAACACCGATCACCCCGGAATTCGAAGGCATATTAACGACAGGATCGACCTGCCTGAAAACATCAGGACGCGGGCCTTCATTCCTGACCGCAACAGCATACAAAGCCCGAACGCTCGCCAGCATCAAGCCGTTTAACGTCCCCAGACAGGAAACCACGATGAAGACAAACAGTGCCGTCCCGCCGATTGTGGAAAACACATTGGTGAACGCTATTTTCGCTCCTGCCTCTCCCCCAGCCATCATGACCTGGTTTTCGACTGCCCCCGCAAGACCGATATAATACAGCACATAAACCGCCATCACGATCAGCGTGCCGATGACCAACGCTTTTGGCAGCGTCTTTCTCGCATCCTTCAGCTCAGAATTGATCGTCGTGGCGATGATCCATCCTTCATAAGCAAAGACCGTCGCGCATACGGCTGTAAAAAGCACTGTTCCCGTACCGCCCAGCTCTTCGGCGGGAATGGCCACCTGCGTGAAATTTTCCAGCATCAGGCCGCTGGCAAGACCTTTGATCGTTCCGATCACGGCCATGCAAAACAACGGAATCAGCTTAATGACCGTAGCCGATACCTGAAATTTTCCAGCCAGCACCGGCGACATCACATTAACGGCATAGCTCCCCACTAAACAAAACCCTGCAATGACCATGCAGGAGCCACCCGTAATATCCCAGCCAACCAACACGCAAAAATACCGCGCCGACAGCCATGCCAGTACGGACGTCATCGCTGGATAATAAATCACCGCCATAAACCATCCTAAATAATATGCGTACTTTTCACCGACCATGGCCTCCGCATAGTCGACGATGCCGTTGACCTTTTCATACTTTGCAGCCATCGTAGCGAAGGTATACGCGCACACAACCATGACGCAGCCGCCGATGATCCACGCAGAAATACCGATCAACATATTCCCGCCGGTACTATTGAGGATTTTTTCCGCCTTGAAAAAGACTCCGCTTCCAATTACGATACCTACAACCATTGCGATAGCCGTAACAAGACCATACCGCTTGTGTAATGTATTTTCCATTTCTCATTTCTCCAAAAATACTATTTCAAAATATTATTTCACCGGGCTGGCGCAGCTTCGTGCAAAGCGCAGTCAGAGCAACGTGGCAGCTTCGTGCAAAGCGCAAAGCATCATCCCGCCGCTATCTTATCCGTGCAGAGCGCAAAGCGTCAGCGCGCCTCCATAAGCGCCCAGCACAGGATGCCGCCCCACTCCCAAAAAGGCAAAGAGTCTAGCGCAAGATGGCCGCCCCACCT
Organism: uncultured Eubacteriales bacterium; assembly: GCA_910585135.1. Classification (GTDB taxonomy): domain Bacteria; phylum Bacillota; class Clostridia; order Peptostreptococcales; family Anaerovoracaceae; genus Lentihominibacter. The sequence goes on along the minus strand of CAJUEB010000019.1, from coordinate 15,243 downwards.
GCCTTACGAAAACGGCTTTGCGTAGATCGTAACGCTGTCGCTCATCGTGTCCACGGATGGAAGCTGTATCTGGCAAGCTTCATCGCGGTACAAGCTGTAATCCTCCCTGCCCGATATGACAATCCTGCATCCCTTGGCCACGGAAAGCGAATGCGTCTCTTCGCTATCGCTGCCTGGGTTCAATACAACTGTCACGCTGCACAGTTCTTCCTTCTTTGCATCCGTGATCGCTTCTAACGCACTTTCGTCCGGCTCTTCACGACTGCCACAAGTAACTGTCAGCGCCCGTATGTTAGATTTAAACCCCTTTTCATCGTAAGCAGCAATCTGCACCCGCTTGATTTGCAGGCTATCCGCATCCACATAATAAGACCCGCCCATTGAAGCGCCTTTTTGCGGATGTTCGAATTCCGTCTCTATGAGGATTTCATCGTCGTCATCCGTCGCTTGCACGGATACGAGTTTCTCCCCGTCAGAAGGGAGAAACGGCAGCATATCCATGATACGCTTTTTATATTCCGCCTTCGGAACGATGGTTACAGCCATTTCTTCCCCATTCAGGTCATAAAATATGCCGTCACGGGCATTCATGACTGCGCTTTCTTCAAAAACGACCGCTTTTGTATCTAAAACCATTTGCCCGTCATCCATCCTGAAATTCCAAAATACGGTATTGTAAACATCCCCGTTGATATTCACATTTTCCTCTTTTGTAAAAACACTATCGTGCTTTTCTATCAGCGTTTCGAGCCTGTTGGCATTTCTTACATCCGCAAGGCTCACATCCAGTTTTTCCTGCGCTGCTTTATTTCCGCACGCACTGAAGCAAAACGCGCACGTTAGCGTCATTACCAATGCAACCAGCTTCTTCATATGTCCTCCTGTATCGCCATGGCGGTTTCAGCGGCAAAACTTCCCGCCATATCATTCCATATCGTTCCATATCGTTCTACTTCCCACCATACCATGATCCAGCATCCCTGCCATACCATTATCTAACATCGAGGAAGAAAAAGCAAGAAATTATCGCAAAGCTTCCGCGCCCGCGCGGAAATCCGCTTGTTTTCTTTTTCAGGTAAGATATAATATAGATAAAATAGCAGCACACCGGATGTTTTCATCAGATTTTTGGCAAAATCGCGATGTTATTATGCATGGCCATTTTTGCACAGGCGAATTTGACCATCGATCCGCCTGTGCTTAGCCAAATAAATCTTCCCGCAGCAAGATCACGGGAAATTATGCCTTCATAAGATGAACCAAAATAGAAAGGATTTCAAAGATATGCTGGCAGCAAACACCCCCATCATTTTCGAACAGAACACGCCGATCACCAGCTCCGTATGCAAAATCACGCATCAAGAGGCGCATTTTCACGAAAACGCCATTGAGTTGATCTTAGTTCTCAAGGGGACGGTGCATATGCGCGCATCCCACCGCCATGTAACTTTACAGAAGGGCGACACCTTTTCCATGGATCCCGAAGACATACACTGCATTTACTCGGATGTAGATAACCTGATTCTTACCATCCACCAGAATATCATCAACCGCCGCTATCCGCAGAAGCGAATGTATAACTGCTTTTTCGCCTATGAAACGCAGAATGCAAATGTCCACCAGCAGGCCGCTTTATACGAGGGAACTGACCTCATGCTTGCCGCCGCGCTGGAACAGGCAAAGCCGCAGGCAATGCGCTCCTGTGCAATCCTGGCCGAGCTGTCCGATAAGCTCCTCGAAATCCTCGTGAAGCACTTCGACTGGCTCAGCTTCATGTGGGATCCCACGGATTCCAATCCCATGCTCCAGGAACGCTTTTACCGCATCATCGATTACTGCCAGTCAAATTATAAGGAAAAAATATCCATTTCCATGCTGGCGGAAAAAGAGCATTTCAACAAAAACTATTTCTCAACCCTGATGAAAAAAACGAGCTTTGAAGGATTCAGCTATATGCTGAATTTCTTCCGCTGCGACGGGGCGGAACACTTGCTCTTGACTACCGATAAAAGCATCGTTGAAATATCCGGCATCTGCGGTTTTTCCGATCCCAAATACTTCTATAAGCACTTTAACAAGTGGTGGCGGATGCGTCCTGCGAAGCTGCGCCAGTGGTATGAGGAATATTCCCGCGCCGAAAACAGGGTCGAAACGCTCGTCCCACAGGAAGCCGCCGCAGCCACAAAAGAATACCTCTCCGCCTATCACATCAAGCGATGCTTGGCGCGATAAACACAAACAGCAGAAGCTATCCGATGCACAAAATCAAAACTGGTATGCAGGCTTCCAGGTTTTACGCTTGTTTGCATAAAAAATAGGCAGATTGCTGGTCTGCCACAATTTAAAAAGAACCCAGACGTTCCGCTTCTCTTGCAAACACATAGCTGATATCATAAGTCTCTGGCACATCTGAAATGGTACAGACATTGACACAGTGGTTGAGCCACGGAAATTTTTCCGTCATGACGAATATGATGCTCATGGCATCGGCTTCTGACATGGGTTTTACAGAGTGGTATCCACTGCCCTGTATGTGTTCGAACCCATTTTTCTCAAAGAATATCCTGACATCATAGTAGGCGCTATGTCAGTCACTTTTTGGATAATGCTTCTGGAGCGCCTCGGTGTCAAGATCAAAATTGATTCCTTTTCTCTGTCTGCTATCCATAAACTAATTCCTTAAAAGAAAGCCGGTCAGCAGGTTTTCGCGGTCAGAACCGTTGTACCAAAAGCATTCCTTTAAGCAGGACACAAGCGATGCGTCTCTTTTGAGGTCAAAGATAGCCGCCCAGAAACGACCATAGTCCTGCTTGCTGCCACGGTCAAGATAAACGCGGCTGCCCAGCTTTTTCTCAGTGCATTTCAGGTTTTCCCGCTCAAAAATAGCATCCGTTCTAGCGCACATATCGCTTAAAGCATCCTGCGGAAGCGTATCTATACGAAATGACAACTCTACCTTAAACATGGCGTTCGTTCCTTTCAAATTTCAGAATATACATTCTTTCATATAGTATACACCACCCTCATAGGATTGTCATAAAGAAATTTTATGCTTTCTTTTCATCATGCAAAAAACACAAAAATGGCTCATTCAGCGAGCCATTTTCATTCATCCGCGTATTTTTCGCCCTTCAAAGTAAACGGCCTCTGCCTTAACCTCTTTTAACCGGCCAGCCTCTACCCCAAAGATATTCTCGCTGAGAACGACGAGGTTTGCAAGCTTGCCGGATTCGATGCTTCCCATCTTATCCTCAAATCTGAATGGCACAGCGCCATCGATGGTATAGCCGCGCACCATGTCTTTAACGTCAAGCTTTGCAGATGCAGGAGGCCTGACGCTTCCCGGATACAATGCCTGATCGAGCGGAAAATCGATATCCACCCGCGTTGCCCCGATCTGCATGCCGTAAAACGGATTCGCCCGAAGCGCTTCCCCAGGCCCGATCGCATCGCTGCCATAAGTCACAACAGCGCCTGATTCTATCATCGCCGTAAAATCATACATCGAATTCCATCGTTTCCTTCCCAGATACTCGATGGCTGCGTCGCCAAAATATCCGCCGGACCAGTGCGGCGACCAGTTTATGATGATTCCTAGCTTTGCAGGCCGTTTCATATCATCAGGATGCACCAGTTCACAATGCGCTAACTGCATATAAATATCCCAGCTCCTGCCCTCTTGCGTTACTGCCTTTTTCGCCTTTTCATACGCATCGCAAGCAACGCGGAAACCCCTGTCACAGACTACATGGATGTGGAGATCCAGCTTTTCTTCATTGAGTCGGAGCAGCAGCTTTATTAACGCATCCTCGCTCATATTGATTTCACCGTAATTCTTTCCCGAAGGATCATTGTAAAGGGGTTCTAAAGAGGCCGCATTGCCCATTTCGTTCGTTCCATCGAGAAAGAGCTTGACAGTATGGATATCGACATGCTTCGACCTGTATTTTTTCTGCCAGTCCCGAATGGTATCGATACACGCATCCAGTTCCTCCAGCTCCAGCAAGCGACACGCGCCTTCATAATACAGGTTCAGCTTGCCCGCCATATCCAGATCATAGAATGCTTTCATTCCGTCCTCACCCTCGGTAAAACCGTCCAGCAAGCAAATAACCCCGCAGTCATTGAGGTATTCCAGAAACGGCCGCACCATTTCTCCATCTACCGTCTTCGGCGGCTGCCAACCGATTTTCTTAAACATCTGATCTTCAAACCCACTGCTGGGAATCGGCTCTTTCACCCAGCCAGTCGGCTCGTTGTTTTCATCCCGCATAAAAAACGGCGCGACCCCGGTTTCCTGATGCTTGGCATTGATTCCCATCAATTCCAGCGCCATAGAATTATACCAACACCCATGATCCGTAAAATCGTTAAGCCGTACCGGCCTGTCCGAAACATACTGGTCAAGCAATTCTTTCCTTGGCCCTTCCTCGCCAAACATTGTTGTAGGATACGATACGCCAAAAATAAACGGTACTTCTTCCGGCGGATGTGCTTCGCAATATTCCTTTAGAAATGTCAGCAATTCTCCTGCGTCCTCCGTTTCCGGCAGCGTCAGCCGCCACCTGCTCTTGGCGATTGTTTCAGGATGCGTATGCCCATCAATCATGCCGGGAATCACCACCTTGCCTTTTAGGTCAATCCGCTGTGTCTGGGCGTTGCTTAACCCAGACCTTGCGAAATCCGCCTCGCTGCCGACAAAGCAAATCCTTTCCCCGCTGACAGCAACGCATTCTGCCCACGGCCGAGCCTTATTTTCCGTATAGATTTTTCCATTTTCCAAAACAAAATCCGCATACATTTTCACATATCCTCTTTTCCGGCGCATCGCCCGTTCCTGCCAGGCCGCTCTGGCATTCACGCGCAAACGCCCTTCTATTGCTGCAAAACTCGCAGGATCATATATGCATACAGATCCCTGATCTGCTCAAGGGATTCCTGATGCACCTTGTCCAGCGTATCGGAATTGTGAAACAGGTACATCGGCGCAGAAAGCAGGCTCACGACCGGAATGCCTGCCGCATTGAACACATAAGCATCCGAACAGACATCATCGCTCGTATATTCCCCGCCGGATTTTCCCCGGACAGGAAAAATCACCGTCTTATCCAGATCGTATCTTTCAATCGCCTCTTTCGCCAGCTCCAAAAGCCCGCTCTTCTCATCGACGTACACCATCCGCGTTTCCGGTTCTCCCGTCAGCACGATATGGTTGTCTTCATCCAGGTGCATTTCCTGCGCGACGTGTTCGATCGCAAAATCAGCAATGATGTACTCGCCCGCCTTCCTGCGGTTTTCCAAAAATCCCTCGTGGCCTTCATAATCCGTGTAGTGAGAATCAGTGGCGGCAAACAGCAGCGTTTTTTCCCGCAGATCCTCAGGCAGCTTTGCAAAAAGATCCGCCAAGGCGAAAACCTCAGACATCCCGCTGGCATCCTGTACTGCGCCCCGATTTACGGCATCATGATGGGAATGGATCACGATCATCTCATCGCTTTTTCCTGCGAGCCTTCCGCTCACAATGCGCGCCTCGCCTTCCGCATAAACCGTATGGACGGTTAAATCCGCCGTCAAATGCGTCCGGCTGCATTCCGCCGCTAAACGCTTTCCATCTTCCCGTGATACCCATACGGCCGGCATATCCATATAACCGCCGGTATCTACGATATCAATGTAATCTTCATGGTAGTAATTGCAGTCCATGAAGTTGTGAAGAATGCCGATAAACCCAGCCGCGCCTTTTTCCTTGGCATACAGATAATTGTACGGCCAGTCGTTCGGCGTATAGATATCGTATTTCGTCACATCGTTTTCCGTCCTGCCCGCCGGATCATAAAGCTCTGCGTCCTCCGTCCATGTCAGAAGGGTTTTCACATTGATTTCCTTGAAATAGACATCGCAGAGGACGATTTTTCCTTCCACATCGATGCCCGCAAAGTCCTCTTTTGCCCCCGTCCCCAGATAAACGATCTCCGCGTCCGCAATTTCGGCATGGAATTCCCCCGTTTCCGCCCTGCGGTTCGTGCCGTTGGCAAAAAAGCAGTCGATCGCCTTTCCGCCTGCGTTCAAGCTGTACACGGGACAATCCCGCATGATCGAACGCACCGTTTCCATTTTAACATCTTCAAGGCCGATCTCCTGAAATGTCTTTTCTACATATTTTGCAGATGCAAGACCTTGGGGCGTTCCCGTCCTGCGGTGGGGAAATTTCGTAAACCCCTCAATCCAGGCAAGCATTTCTTTCCTTCCGGCAGCTCCTGCCGCCTTGATCATGGCTTCAAGCAAAAGTGCATTGACGTTTTCCAGGCAAGCGGCTTCCTCTAAAAGCACCGAACGGATAGCTTCCTCATTTTCACGGTATGCATCGGGCAGTTTTTCCTCCGTCACATCATCGGCGATGAAAAAATTCCGGCATTTTCCTTCATTCCAAAGGGCATTTTTTCCGAGAACCAGTTCTTTCATCTCCGCTGCAAAGCCGCTGCTGAAATTCTTTTCGATTCCTACCATATCGAGCTTTCGCAGCGCCTGCTCATAGGCGGCCGCATAGCCGTCCGTTTCCAAAAGCACCATTGCCTGTGTGAAAGCAATACCCTTTTCGATATACACTTTATGCGGCACGGACAGCATGGAAGGCACGTCTGTCGTAAGCCCATCCGTCCCGTCCGCGAGCAGCCTCTGCGCCTTTAACAGCAACGCATTGATGCTGCGGCTTTCCGCCGTAATCCCATGCGTCTCGTTGTATTTTGCCAAAACGGCGCTGACTGCCCGGCCATATCGTTCAAACCGCGCAAGCTGCTCATCATATGCAGCATAGGAAATTCCCGCTTCATCCAAGTATCGCCGTTCCTCTTCCGTAAGCTCCATCGCCGCCTTCCTGTGGATAAATTCCGGTACGAGGACAGGCTGGTGATCGAGAAATATACCGAGACATCCGAACCACAACGTATTGCTTAGATGTGCATCGCTCGAATAGACATCCATATTGTCCATATTCGAATGATCCCTGCCCAGATACGGCGATATCATTTCATAAATCTGCTCCGATACTGCGTCATTCATAAATACGGGAACGCCTTTCATGATGAATGGACAGGCATCGCACCAGGTCAGCAGATAATAATTTTCCGCCGATACTTCCTTTTGTACCACTCCCAGGCCTTCCATCTCAGGCGGCATATATTCCAAAAACGCCTCATACATCCCCTTCATCTCATAGGAGGTCACGCCCCGCAGCGTCTTCGACGCCAAGGCGGTATACTCGAAGTTGATATCGGCAAATATTTTTCCTTCCCATTCCGGCTTAAGCTCAGAAAGCAGCTTCCATGCGCCCAAAAGGTCGGGTGCGGCGGTATCGACAGGGCCGATCTCATGGCTGCCGCTGAAAACAAAGGTAATCGTCCGCTGCGGCTGATACCCGCTTTCCTTCAATTCCTTGGCAATCCCTAAAAGCGTGGCGACCGCGGTGACGTTGTCCTGTACACAACGGAAAAAATGGTCGAGATGAGCCGAATAGATGATCCGCTCATCCGTGCGCCCCTCGATTTCCCCGATCACATCGTAGGAAATCCCGCCATCTGGAATAAATTCCGTATCGACCTTCAGCGTAATGGAAAAATCCGAGTTCTTTGCCATTTCCGCTTTGAGCAGCTTTGCATCGGCTGATGATATCGTAACATACGGGATCGCAGGACCAAATGCGCTGTAAGTCGCCCGGATGGTATGTTCATCTAAAATGTATTCGTTCGTGTAGAGGATAATCGCCACAGCGCCATTTTTCGCCGCTTCCTTCATCTGCAAAACGCCAGCGAGCGTTCCATCCTCAAAGTTTTCTTTCGTTTCGATCAGGACGATCTTTCCCTCCACATCATTTGCCTCATAAAAAGCTCTATGCCCGTCATGAACGTCAACGAGCATTCCGTGCAAGCCCGCTTTCGGCGTGGAAGCCGTCATGCAGGCATATGGTTTTATGCTGCGCGTCTGCCCTTCATAAAAAATATCAGCATCGTTAAACTGAAACCGCGTAGATGCAAAGGGCAAGAGTTCTGCTGTAAGCCCCAGCTCTTTCAGCTTCTCATAGATGTACCGCGCGCCTTGCTGCTCCGCATCACTGCCGCAGTGCTTGCCGCCATAAACGGGGCTGTCCCCGATGGCAATATAGTCCTCTACAAAAGATTTGAGGAAACCCCGCAGTTCCTGGCGCTTTGCACGCCGTAATAATTGTTCGATCTGCCCCGCTATTTTGGCGTTTTTCTGTGCATCCACCTGTCTCGATTCCTCCTGTGTCATTTCATGCTCCTTTCGCAAGCATCATTCCGTTTCAATTTTTGCTCAAGCTTCTCTCAAAAGCTTCGCTTGAAAAGGAACTGCCACATGCAAATCAAAAGATACAAAACATGGCAGTTCCTTGCCAAAACATCCTCCGTTATTTTAACACGACATTTGACCCGATCTTCCTATAATATGAATTGAACGTATTTTTCGCAAATACGACCAGCACGCCGCCGATGATGCTCAGTACAGCGCAGATCGCAACCATTGGCACGAACGGCACGGATAAGCCGAGCTGCGGCCCTGCGAAGCCGACCGCCATCGTTGAAACGCTCATAAAGCCGATGCAGATACCCAGATCCTTTTGCCCAAACGCATCCGTAGACATGACCGGATTCAACGTCGTGATGCCGTTATAGGTAAAGCCCTGAATCGTCAGGATCACCAAGAACACGGTAAAGCTCTCCGCCCCAACGACGGCCAGCACCGCCAGCAGGATACCGTCTAAAACACCCAGGATCGCAGTCGTCTTATACGGTCCAATCTTATCGGAAGCGAACCCGACAACCACGCCGCCAACGCCTCCCGCTAAGCTAAAGAGGGACACGCCATAGGCGGATTGTGCAGGCGTTGCCTGATAGACGCCTTCCGCAAGATACGCAGCATCTGCGATGAGGACGTTGCCGATCATCTGGATGGAAAAGATGCTCAGGCACATGAGATAAAAGCCCGGATGCTTGAGCATATGCCGCCATGTCATGCTCGGCCTGTTCAGATCCACTTCTTCCTCCGCTTCTTCTGCCGATACGCCATCCTTGGTCGGATCGAGGATCAGCGCACAGCATACGAACAGGATTACCGTAAAGAGTGCGCCTTGGAGAATCAAGGCAAGGCTGACGTTGAAATGGGCGATGAACACCGTCGCAATCGGCGCTAACGCCGCCGCTCCCGCCGCCTGGCTTCCGTATAACAGACCTATGACGAGGCCTTTTCTGGTCGGGAAAAGCACATTTACGATCTGAATCGTGCAAATAAGAATGCCGTACATACCGATCGAACCGATGACGCCCTGGCAGGCTACGAACAGCCATACGTTTTCCACCAGCCCGCTGAGCAGGATCGCCAAACCGTAAATAACCCCGGAAGCGACGAGAGTCCGCTTCATGCCGAATTTGTTCGATACCACCTGCCCGATCATAAACACGGGGATTCCGACAAACATCGCCATCGAATACGCCAGCACGATCGAATTTGCCGACCAGCCGCGAAATTCGCTCAGCGGTCCGACATAAACGGCCAGCACATAAATGTAATTACTTATAATTCCAATGATGAGAATGAAAATCAAGCTTAAAACCAGCCTTGCCTTGCTCTGCTTGATCTGATTGCCTAATGCTTCTGCCATTGTTAATCAGCTCCTTTCAAAATAACAACACTTCCTTCGTTTTCCATTTCAATGATTTGCTTCAAGCGAATGTGATCACATTTTCCCGAATTCTTATAGGGCTTTCCGAAGCCCTGCGAAACCCAGGAAAGCCTGCGGCCGCCTAGAACAGTCCAAGCCGCAAGTCCCTTTTATGGCTTTATTCTAATCCGCTTGAAATTGCAAGTAAATCGTCAAATTATCGCATAAAACATCCTTTTTATATGAGAATCAGCTAAAGAGGTAATGGATGCGGCCGAAGGGAAAGGAGTAAATTTTGCAGGAGTCTGCCGCTGCGAGGCTTTACATAAAAGAACGGATTTTTTCGAAAAAGTTATATGTAGTCCAAAGTATTTACTAAATTTTAATAAAAACTATTGACTTATTATATTTTTTTCGTTACATTTGTGAGAAAGGAGATGTTTGTATGATCGTCAGACCCTACTATTTAGAGAAGCTGAAAACTTATCGGGATGTGCCACTGGTGAAAATTCTTATGGGAGTCCGCCGCTGCGGAAAATCCACGATTTTAGAAATGCTGCGAGAGGATCTCATCAAAAGCGGCATTGCCACAGACCATATCATCAATGTGCGCTATACCTCGGAAGATTTAGACAGCGGCATGACCGACCGGGATATGTATCACGGCATCAAGGAAAAAATGACGGATAACGGACGTTACTATCTTTTGCTCGATGAGGTACAGGAAATCACCGGCTGGGAAAAAGCGGTCAACAGCCTTTTGGAAAACGCGAATACGGATATTTATGTGACCGGCTCTAATTCCAAGCTGATGGCAAGCGAGATATCCACCTACCTGACGGGGCGGTATGTTTCGATCCCTGTTTTTACCCTGTCCTTTGCCGAGTACATGGAATTTAAGAAGCCAACCGGCCATACGCCAAAAGAGCTTTTAAACGAATACATCCGCATGGGCGGCTTTCCGATCGTTGCACTTGGCAATTTCGATGAAGGCGCGGCGTACCAGATCGTCGAAGGAATTTACAGCTCCGTTATCACCAGAGACATTACGAAACGGCACAACATCACGAACTTTGATTTGTTTAACCGCGTCGTAAAATACGTCATAGAAAATGTCGGCAAGACCTTCTCCGCTCACGCAATCGCAAAATTTTTGAAAAACGAGAGGCGCTCCCTTTCGGTGGAATCGGTCTACAACTACCTGGAATGGCTGGAAAAAGCTTTTATCATTTATCGCTGCCAACGGTACGACCTGCAAGGAAAATCCGTGCTAAAAACACAAGAAAAATTTTACCTGGCGGATGCTTCCCTCAAATACTGCATGATGGGCTTCAATCCTAAGTCCATCGCCGCCATGCTGGAAAATATCGTCTACTTTGAGCTTCGTCGAAAGGGGTATGCGGTCTATATCGGCAAGAATGAAACGAAGGAAATTGACTTTGTGGCAATGCTGCGCGATGAGCGGATTTATGTGCAGGTATGCCGCAATCTGCCGGAAAAGTCCAGCCGCGAGGTTTCAAACCTCCTCGAAATCAGGGATCACTACCCGAAATACGTGGTCACGCTTGACGAGCTTGCTGCCGGAAACATCGACGGTATCAGGATCATGCACCTAACGGATTTTTTACTGCGCAGCGAATATTAAAATAACGCCCACCGTTTCGTGAGCGTTATGATGCGTATTTCCTCTATTCCCCGCCAGTTTCGGCGTTTTCCTCGACATTGATATCAATCCCGTTGACTTCAACACCTTCCCCCACGGGAATCAGGATGTATTTGCTGCCATCGATGACCTTTGTCCTGATGCTATATGTATGCGCCGGATCGACGCTGATCTTGACCTCCGGCGTTTCCATCTCGAATTTTTTACTCTCGATGATATTGTTGGGATTCACCACTGCGCTCTCGCCAAATTCCCGATGATATAATTCACGGAAGGCACTGATCTTCTCACCCGTAACGCCGCTGTTTTTCAGGATATCATCGACATCCTCGGCATAAATTTCCGGAATTTCGGGGTCTTTGCTCTCCTTATGAAGCTCCAGACGTTCCCTGATCTGCCCGTGAACAGCCTTTACCACTTCAAGGCTGCATTCATCCCCAAGGGCTTCACAGAGAATTCCGCTGAATGCGTTTTTCTGCGCGCCAGCGGAAAGCGGCACTTCTTCCGTATTGAATACGGCGGCAATGAATTCTTCATGGATATCCGAGAGGCTTCTGCTGTAATACAGGGCATTATAAATATTCGCGCCCCGATCATCAAATGCCGGAAACATAAATCCCAGCTCCGGGTTTGCCAGCACATGGCCCGCATTCGCACCCCGGAAGCTCTTTTCCTCGGCGTAGTACCGCAAGGTAGATTTCGCATCCTTCACCGGGCATATGCAGCAGATGATATAATCAAACACATCGCCAGAGCCTTCCTCCCAGATTTCATCATCGCTTCCCTTGAAGGGAACGTCATAGGAGTCAGAAGCCAGCAGGATCACATAGCTATCTTCCCCCATGTCAACGGATTCTATGATTCTCTGGTAAAACAGATCCCTCGTGTCTTCATCCCGCAGATGGGAAAGCCTGAGCGCCTGCAAAAGCTTGTGTTCATCGCTTTCCTCCACCTGCTTGACCGAAAATTCGATGTCCAGCAGATTTTTTCCCAGCGTTCCTGACAAGGTTTTCTTCAATAGCTTCATGTACATTTCCGCTTCCTCCGGCTTCATCAGCCCCACAGGCATGTCCATCCGCGCCACGACCTCCCGTGCCGCATTGACATAGCAGCCGTATACATGGCTGATGCTGTCCTTTTCCGGTTTGAAACGTTTTCTTATTTCCCGCAGTTCTTTCTCATTCATCTGCATGACCTCCTACTCATCTGTATGCCCCTGATCTTTTCTCAAAGCAAAGATTATTATATCGCACCGCAAGGGAAAAATCTATTGCAAAAATGGAGATATCGCCAAACAACGAAAAGCGGAAAACCATAGAGAAGAATGCTATAATATGATTAAGCAAGAAACAACAACTTGGAGGCAGCAAGCCTGTACATAGCAGCAGGGCATTAAATTTACACCTGGACAAGTATGTCGCTTTTTAAAATTATGGCATTTTCTCGCTTTATGTCCTGTAAACCAGCAAGCTTTTCATGTATTCTGTTAAGCAAGGAGGGATCGTGAATGGATCAGAAAAAAATAGGCCAGTTCTTAAAAACACTGCGCAAAGAAAAAGGTATAACGCAGGAAGGGTTAGCAGAAACATTGCATGTATCCAACAGGACAATATCCAGATGGGAAACGGGAAGCAATATGCCCGATATCAATTTATTGGTTACGCTATCTGAATTCTATCAAGTTAGTATCCCTGAAATCATTGATGGAGAAAGGAAAAGCGAGAAAATGAATCAAGAAGCAAAAGACACTGCGATGAAAATGGCAGAATACAGCAAAAACGAGTCCAGCACAGCAAAAAGGAAAGCAATAAGCGTCCTCTTCATGATATTTGGCGTATTTATCATGATTTCAGCCTTCGCAATATTTCCGAGTGAAAGCAGTTGGGGAAGCATTTATGCGATTGTAGGCGGAGTCATATTAACCACAGGAATTTATTTCCGAATGAGGTCCTCACTGCTCAAAAGAGGCGCACGAATATTAGGCATTATCGGATGCGCCATCGTATTATTTGGAATTTTTACGATCTCCGATTATATTGCAGTTTCAGAATTTCAGCAAGTTCCCAGGTTTCGTTATGAAACATCCTATGGCGAAAATATCGTCGAACACAAAACATTATTTTATACGGTCATTCAAAAAAATCCGGGAACTGAAAATGAAAGGATTGAAATCACAAAATGACTTGATGCCAGGCTGGCAAAAATCCATCTGAGCAAAGCATTGATCGTAATCAAATATCGGCTCGATTGGCTTCCCAATTCAGATCGGTCAAACACCGCCCCTGTTTTGGTATCGTATCTTGAATTTTTGCGATAGAAGCAATCGGCTATTTAGCAGTAAGTTCATCGAAATTTCTACACTTTTCTGCCAAAATCCCCCTGACTTCCTCGCCTGTAAACTCCTTCAACAGCGCTGCTGCGGATTTTGCACCGCCGATAAGACATCCCCGATCGCCAAAAACGAGAAAGGAATCTTTCGCCCTTGATACTGCAACATTCATCAAGCTTTCATTGTTGTTGATAAAAAAGCATCCTTCGCCGCTTCCATATACGCTTGAAAAAATGATTATTTTGCGTTCCGCCCCTTGGAATGTATGCACCGTACCGACAGAGATTTCATGCCTATATTCAGGCAGCACTGTTTTTAATTTCTTTTCGATCAGCTTTTTCTGGCTCTTAAACGGTGTAATAATGCCTAACATTCCTTCCGTTTTAAAATTTTCTGCGCCATTCGTCTCAAGATAACGCTGTTTTAAGAATGAATAATTTGTCCTAAGCCATGCGATTATTTCGTTAGCTTCTTTTTCGTTCTGCCGGCTTGTCCCTACTCTCTGGGAAAACTGCGTCCCTACATGATAATGCCCCATCGGCGGCAATATGCCATGCAAAGCATACGTTCCATCATCTGCCGCATTTCCCCGCAGCGGCTGTAGCTTTCCCCGGTAAACAAGCGCATTGCAGTACTCGATGATTTCATTGTAACACCGCCTATGCTCCGATAGAAACAAGCCCTTCTCACCATATTTCTCATAGGAACAAGACAAGGACGCGATCCTCATAATACTGGAGTCTGAGCAGTTCAGGCCGTTCCTTTCCAGCAGTGCAAACTCGCTGATTTCTGAAATAACCTTCTTATCCATCGCCATAGCCATATCGATCTGTCTCGTTATATTCCAAACAGGCGGGATCTGCTTCTCATCTCCCACGACAACAGCCTTTTTCGCCAGTGCAAAAACTGCGGCTCCTATCTCCGGTGAAATCTGTCCGGCCTCGTCCACAATAAGCAGGTCTATGTAGTCATACATATATTGATGCGATTTTTCTCCCGTATATGCCTTGAACTGCTTCGGAAGCATGAAACAGGTCATTACGAAGCAAGGCGAAAGCATTGCAAGCCTATGATACAGTATGTTTAGTACATTTTCAAATGTCTTACCTTTTTGTTTCTCGGTGATGGGGTTTTCTTCTTCCAGCCATCGGCACTCATAGTAATGCACCGCCAGCCAAAACTCCACATAACGGATGCGATCCAGCAATTCATTTATTTTATACATGCTGTAAGCTTCCCATTCGTCTGAATTAAAGCCGATTCCTTGAAAAAGTCCAAACCACTCAACGCATTTCTGCAAAGACTGTATCATAACACTGAGTTCACCCAAGACACTTTGCTTCGCTTCTATTTTCTTCGGAATCTCTCGTTTTTTATTTTCCAAGGATCTAATTTCAAGATCATTTTCATCTACCTTACGCATATATGCAGCTTCAACTTCACTGATCGTCATCCCCCTGTTGAGAAAATCCGTTTCATTTTCCTGCATGAATTTATATGACCATAAAGTGACTTCCTTTTTAAACGCGGGGATGAACTGAAAGGCTCTAGCATACCAAGGCAAACTTCGATATGATA